>JANNBI010000018.1:0-8548 GCA_031385345.1 Paracoccaceae bacterium
CCGATTTGTAGCAAAACAAGCCAAAACCGCCAAGCGGGTTGAAGCTGGCGCAATAGAGGATTATCTTGGCCCAGAATACAACCGGATAAAGGACCACTCCCATAGCACGTCGCCCTCACAACGCTCCGCCGCAACGCGAAACCGGCCCGCGCATCAATGATCGCATCCGGTCACCCGAGATTCGCCTGATTGGCGCGGATGGCGAAAACGTTGGCGTCGTCACCCCCGCCCGCGCCATGCAGATGGCCGAAGAGGCGGGACTTGATCTTGTCGAAATCTCGCCCAATGCCGAACCGCCGGTCTGCAAGATCATGGACTTCGGCAAGTTCAAATACGAACAGCAAAAGCGCGAAGCTGATGCCCGCCGCAAACAGCACATCATCGAGATCAAGGAAATCAAATTCCGCCCCGGCACGGATTTGCATGACTATGATGTCAAGATGCGCTCGGTGATGAAGTTTCTGGAAGAGGGCGACAAGGTGAAGGTCACCCTGCGCTTTCGGGGTCGCGAATTGGCCCATCAGGAATTGGGATTGCAGCTGCTGAACCGGGTCCAGACCGATGTGGGCGATGCTGGCAAGGTCGAATCCATGCCGCGCCTTGAAGGCAAGCAGATGGTGATGATGATCGGGCCGAAATAAGCCCTTCCATCAGATCGGATGTGAAAGGGGCCAGCAATGGTCCCTTTTCTTTTTGGCCACAGCCCAAAGCCAAGGCCCCGACGACATGGAAAAGGCCGGGGTTTCCCCCGGCCTTTTTGGTCATGGCCCGTTTGACGGGGCCGATCACATCAGCGCATGCTGACTTTCAACAGCGGCGTCACGATCCGCACCACGGCGCGGCGGTTTTGCCGTTCGTCGCTTTGCGTGTCGATCTTCAGCTCTTTCTCGCCATACCCCTGCACCACAAGGTTTTCCGCCGGCACGCCGTAGAACTCGCTCAGTGCCCGGGCAACCGATTCGGCGCGACGGTCCGACAGCGCCAGATTATAGCCGCCACGGCCCACGGCGTCGGTATGGCCCTCGATCAGGAACATCTCGCCGGGGTTGTCCTCAATCAGGGCTTTCATCAGACGGCCCAGACGTTGCAGTTTCTTGGCTTCGGATTTCTTGATCGCGGACGACCCGGAATCGAAGGTCACGTTGTTGACGTCAATCGTCGGGGCAAGATCGCGCACCTGACGGATTTCACGGATCTGACGCAGGCTAAAGCTGTGCGCGTAATCCGCCCGCTCTACCCGGTCCAACTCGGCCCGGATTTCCGGCAGGGTAGAGGTTTCCGAGATGCGGTTGCCTTTGACAGGCTTCGGCAGCACGGTCACGTCAACGGCCTTTTCAGGCGTCAGATCGTCGATCAACTGGGTTTGCACCCCTTGAGCGTTATAGGCGGACCGTTGCAGAACCCGGCCCGTGGCGTCACGGATGGTGACAACCTGGCTGCCGTTCTGACGCACCATCACGGTGCGGGTCGACCCGTCAGCAAAGGTTTCCGTGCGCACAGTCGTGCCCGGCTCGCGCAGCAGCGCGTTGTCGTCCTTGTAGATGTTGAAATTGCCGTTGCCATCTTCGACCACAACACGGTCGCCGGTGTTTTCAACAACCTTCTTGTCTTTGTCCAGAATGGCACCGATGGCCAGCGTGCCCAGAATGGCCAGACCGGCGATTTCAAGGTTCGACAGGCCCGACTTCTTGCCCGGCGAAACTGCTGTCGGCGCGTCCTCGAATTCCTGCGTGGCCGAGCGGGTATCTTCTTCGGTCAGCACTTCTTCGGTAACAACGGCGTCCGGCGAGGTGGCGGTATCCGCAGGCAGCGCCGGGGTGTCACCCGTGGCCGGTTCGGTGGCAGCAACGGCGTCGATGCCGTCGGCATCGGTCACAGCCGGGTCACCGATGATTTCGCCCAAAGCTTCCACTTCGGCCTGATCCGGGATCACCGCCGCAACGGGTTCCGAATTTGCGACCTTTTTGGCGGCATTGGCTTCGCAGTTCTTTTCCTTGGCGGCAAAGGTGCAGATCGCGCCTTCGGGGCAGTCCAGCGCCTTGTCGGGCAGGCACAGAATTGCCTGATCACCAACCATGATTTCGACCGGATCAAAGGCATAGGGCGCGGTTTCGTCCAACGCGGCCTCGGTCGGGGCGGCTTCGGTCAGGGCCGGATCTTCAACCACGACCTCGGTGGAGGTTTCGGCCATCACCTCGGCTTCAGGCGCGACTTCCTCGACGACCGGGGCTTCGGTTTCTTCAACCACGACCGGCTCGGTCACCACGGCAGGCTCTTCAACCACAACCGGGGCTTCTTCAACCACAACCGGGGCTTCTTCGACCACAACCGGGGCTTCTTCCACCACAGCAGGGGCTTCTTCGACCGCGACTGGGGCTTCTTCAACCACAACCGGGGCTTCTTCCACCACGGCCGGCTCTTCCATCACCTGCGCTTCGGCGCTGGGGGCGGCCAGAACGGTACCGGCAAATGCGGCCTCGGCCTCGGTCCGCGCCACGACTTCACCGCTTAGCAGACCCGTCAGCAACCGCCCGGCATTGCGGTCACAATTGGCCGGCTCTTTCGCGATCACGCACAAAGCGCCCTCCGGGCACTCGGCTTTCTTGTTCGGCAGGCACAGAACGATCTGGCCGTCGATCGTCGCCTGTGGATAGTCCTGAGCCATCAGGGGCATGGTCGGCCCCGAGGCCAGCACCATAGCCAGGACGGTGGTGGTTGAGATGAACCTGTTCATTCGCAATCCTTATCGGTGGTCAATGGAATCTTGGTAGGCAGATAACGCAGCGCGGTCCGGTCGGTTCCAAGGCAAATCGTCACGCTCCTGGTTTGAAACCGCGCTTCGACCCGCCCCTTCAAACGCACTTCGCGCTGATATGCGATATCACAGCAAGGCTATCGCACAACCAGTGGCAAAGAAGCGCCAAGCCGTATTGGACCGCCCCGCAAACCCATGCTACCGCTGAACCATGCGCGCAGTCATCGTCACCTCGGTCAAGAATGAAGCGGCCTATCTGCTGGAATGGCTGGCCCATCACCGCGCCACCGGCTTTGACCATGTCGTGATCTTTTCCAACGATTGCGCCGATGGCACCGATCTGATGCTGGACCGGCTGGCGGCGATGGGCTGGCTGACCCATATGCGCAACCCCGGACCGCACGCGTCCGGTCCGCAATGGGCGGCGCTGAAAGCCGCTGACAAACACCGCGAGGTCAAGCGCGCCGACTGGCTGCTGGTCGCGGATGTGGATGAATTCGTGAACATCCACGCCGGGAAGCGGCAGCTGGCGGATCTGCTGGCCACCCTGCCGCAGGCCGATGCGATCACGCTGACCTGGAGGATGTTTGGCAACGCCGGCATTGTGGACTATACTGACCAACCCGTGACCCAGACCTTCACCAAGGCCGCCCCGGCCACGCTGGGCTGGCCCTGGCGCGCGCAGATGTTCAAGACCCTGTTCCGCAACGACGGCGCTTTTGGCAAACTGGGCGTCCACCGCCCCCGCAACCCCGGCACCGCGCGCAGCCCGCATTGGTTTGACGGCTCTGGGCGCGACATCACCGCCGACCTGCCTGCCGGTCGGCTGTTTTCGGACTATCGCCGCGACAATTACGGGCTGGTGCAGTTGAACCACTATGCCTTGGGATCAATGGAAAGCTATCTGGTCAAGGCCGACCGTGGCCGCGCCAACCGCGACGCCGATCGCTTTGATCTGGGCTATTGGGTCGAACGCAATATGAACGAGGTGACGGACACCTCTATCCAGTCGCTGGACAGCGCCGCCCTGCGGGCCGAGCTGCTGGCCGATCCGGTTCTTGGCCCCCTGCACCGCGCCGCTGTGGACTGGCGTCGCGCCCGGTTTTCCGAGCTGATGCAAAACGAGGACTGGCGCAGTTTACTGGGGCGGCTATTGATGGCCCAGCCCAGCCAAAGCCTGACCCCCGACCTTGCCGCGATATTGCATCGGCACCGGTCGGATTGAACTGGAAACAATTGCCAAAGATCGTTGCCACTGACAGACCACCATTTTAGCCGAAATTTATTGATTTTGGATCAGTTTAGGCCGACTGATCCAGCAGTGTTCAAGGTAAGATCATGACCAAAATACCGCCCGACCGCGACCTTAACAGCGACGGCGACTCTGACGCCCCCGAAGATGCAACCGCCGCAACCAGTCATGATCATTGGCTACAACTTATGGGCGAAATCGGGGATGAGGCTGGACATTTCACCCCGATCGGCGCGCGGCATTGGGCCATGTTCTCGCAAGAAGGCGGCCAGCTTCTGGTGACCTTCGACACGCTGGCCGCCGCCCGCGCCCGCAAAGGCCAGATGCCGCATCTTTATGACTTCGCGTCAAATATGGGCTGGTCCTATCTGTGCCTGATTGCCGAGGGTGAGACCTGGTTTCGCGATCCCGATCTGACCGGGTATTTCGACAAGTTGGTCAAGACCTCGTTTTTTGACGGCTTTGACCGCGTGCAGTTTTACGGCGCGGGCATGGCGGGCTATGCGGCCTGCGCCTATTCGGTCACGGCACCCGGCGCGACGGTTGTGGCGGTCGCACCGCGCGCCACCATGACCCCGGCCCGCGTGCCATTTGAAACCCGCGACCGTGCCGCGCGTCGCCTTGATTTCACCACGCGCTACGGCTTTGCCCCCGACATGCTGCGCGCCGCGCGCGAGGCGTGGATCCTGCGCGACCCCCTGCACAGCGCAGACGCCGCGCAATCCGCGCTGTTTCAGGGCCGCCACATCACCCATCTGAACCTGCGTCTGATGGGCGAACGCGCCGAACACGCCTTGCAGGAACTGGACATCCTGCCCAAACTTCTGTCCGCAGCCATGAAGGGCGAGATGTCGGCAGTCCTGTTCGCCAACCTGTGGCGGGCAAGACGCAAATTCGGCGGCTATCTGAAACAACTGCTGCTTCGAACCGATACGGCGGGGCGCGAAACCCTGTCCTATGCGATCTGTTCCAATGTCGCCCGCCGCACCCGCGCCCCTAAATTCCGCCGCCGCCTGGAAGACATGGACGCCGCGCGCGCGGCAAAGTCCGCCGAACCGGCTCAGTTGACCTGATCAGTCAGGATATACAGATCGCCCACCCGCGCCCATGTCAGCCGGGCCATACAGCCCATCTGCACCATCGGCTGCATCGATCCCCCGGTAAAGGCATAGGCCTCGGCCAGACAGGCATTGTCGCGGAACGTCACCCACGCGCGCTGCCCGGCGCGCAGGGCCTCTTCGGCCCCCCGCTCTGCCGCCGACAGATTGGCATCGGTGTCCTGCATCACCGCCACGGCCGCGCTGTAGACGCCGTTCAACTCCTCGTCCGCCGCAGCCCAGTCCCATTCGGCGCATTGCGTCATCTCGGTCTGAGTTTGCGGAGTGTCGCAATCCACATCCTGCCCCATCACCGGACCCGCCAGAACAACCGCCGCCACCATCGTTGCAAATCCGCGCATCGCATCCCCCGAAATTCGGCGCCAGCCTAGCCGTTCCCCGCGCCAAAGCCACTGGAAAGCGCAAGGCATTTGCGGTAGCGGAAGGGTCATGACCCAAACCCTGACCCTGCGCCGCCCCGATGACTGGCACCTGCATCTGCGCGACGGCGCCATGCTCAAAGGTGTGCTGCCCGAAACCACGCGGCATTTCGCCCGCGCCATCATCATGCCGAATCTGCTGCCGCCCGTGGTGACCGGGGCGCAGGCGCTGGCCTACCGTGACCGGATTCTGGCCGCCCTGCCGCCGGGCGCGCAGTTTGAACCGCTGATGACCCTGTATCTGACCGAAGATACCGATCCCGCCGATGTGGTGGCCGCCGCCGCCAGCGGTCTGGTCAAGGCCGTCAAGCTTTATCCCGCCGGGGCCACCACCAACAGCCACGGCGGCGTGCGCGACCTGCCCCGCGTCTATAAAGTGCTGGAAGCTATGGCGAAAACCGGCCTGCCCCTGTGTACCCACGGCGAGGTGACGACGCCCGAGGTTGATATCTTCGACCGTGAGGCGGTGTTCATCGACACCGTGCTGGATCCTTTGCGCCGCGACATTCCCGGCCTGCGCGTGGTGATGGAACATATCACGACCGCCCAAGGCGTCGATTATGCGGCCGAAGGTGGCCCCGATCTGGCCGCCACAATCACCACCCACCATCTGGTTTTGAACCGAAACCACCTGCTCGTGGGTGCCATCCGGCCGCATTATTACTGCCTTCCCGTCGCCAAGCGCGAGATGCACCGTCTGGCCCTGCGCCGCGCCGCCACCTCTGGCTTGCCCTGCTACTTTCTGGGCACCGATTCCGCCCCGCATGTGGACGCGCTGAAAGAACATGCCTGCGGCTGCGCTGGCTGTTTCACCGCCACCAACACCCTGCCGCTTTTGGCGCAGATCTTTGACGATGACGCCGCCCTGCCAAAGCTGGAGGCTTTCGTGTCCCTGAACGGTCCGGCCTTCTACCGCCTGCCGGTTAACCAGTCCCACACCACCCTGACCAAACACGCCGTCCCCCAGACCTTTCCCGAAAAGATCTATACCGAGGCCGGACCCGTTACCGTTTTCAACCCCGACTTTCCGGTGTTCTGGCACGTAGACGCCTAAAGCCACCTGCCGTCCCTGATCAAAAGGACCGACCATGATCCCGACCAGCTTCCCTCCCGCGGCCGAGATTGCCCGCCTGACCGCCCGCGCGTTGCTGGAAATCAAGGCGGTGCATTTCAACGCCGAAACGCCCTTCACCCTGGCCTCCGGTCTGCCCTCTCCCACCTATATCGACTGCCGCAAGTTGATCTCTTACCCCCGCATCCGGTCCACCCTGATGGATTTTCTGACAATAACCGTCATGCGCAACGCCGGGTTTGAAGCCTTTGACAACATCGCCGGGGGCGAGACGGCAGGCATTCCCTTTGCGGCACTGGTTGCCGAACGCATGGCCCTGCCGATGACCTATGTGCGCAAGAAACCCAAAGGTTACGGCCGCAACGCCCGCATCGAAGGCCAGATGACCCCCGGCCAGCGCGTGTTGCTGGTTGAAGATCTGACCACCGACGGCGGCTCCAAACTGTCCTTCGTCGATGCGATACGTGAGACGGGGGCGACCTGCGCCCACACCGCCGTAATCTTTTACTACGGCATCTTTCCCGAAACCGAATCCCGTCTGGCTGATCACGGCATCGCGCTGCATTCGCTTTGCACCTGGTGGGACGTTCTGGCCGAGGCCCGCGCGCAAGCCGCGTTTTCGCCCGACACCCTGGCCGAGGTCGAAAGCTTTCTGCACGATCCCCGCGCCTGGCAGGCGGCGCGCACAAAGGCTTAACTTCCTGTGGGCGACCCTGTGGACAGCATGGGGACAACCCGCTGTTCGAATCGCGGACATCGTGAAATCTTCGCCCTTGCCCGCAAAATGTGGTAGGCTGACCCCCACAATCCTCTAGGGACACGCGGCCAAGGGCCGGTTATCCCCAGACTTGCTGCGCTTGCCCAAAGCAGGCGTTGCGACTACCAGAGGGGCGGACATGGGGTGGTGATATGAACGAAGTGGCAACGATCCGGCAGATTCTGCCGGCCCTACCGACGGATTCCATCGACGTTCTGCCCCATAACACCGAAGCCGAACAACAGCTTCTGGGCGCGATCCTGACCAATAATGATGTCTATGACCGCATCGCATCATTGGTAAAGCCCGAGCATTTCTTTGACCCCGTGCATCAGCGCATCTTTGAACGCGCCGCCGCGCGCATCCAGAAAAACGCCCTTGCCACCCCTGTCACCCTGAAACCGTTTTTTGAGGATGACGAGGGTCTGAAGGAACTTGGCGGCCCAGCCTATCTGGTCCGTCTGGCCGGGGCGGCGATTTCCGCCTTTGCGGCGCGCGACTATGCCCAGATGATTTATGACCTTGCCGTGCGCCGCGAACTGATCTCGCTGGGCCGCGATATCTCCGCCAAGGCCGCCAAGGTCGAAGTCACGAACGAGCCGAAAGAGCAGATCATCGAGGCTGAACAGCGCCTGTACAAATTGGGCGAACAGGGTGTCGCGGAACGCGGGTTCCAAAGCTTTCTGAAAGCCGTCACCGATGCCGTCAACGTCGCCAACGCCGCCTATCAACGCGAAGGCGGGCTGGCCGGAATTTCCACCGGGCTGATCGATCTGGACAAAAAGCTGGGCGGTCTGCATCCGTCCGACTTGCTGATTCTGGCCGGGCGGCCGTCGATGGGCAAAACCTCACTCGCGACGAACATCGCCTTCAACATCGCCAAGGCCTACAAGCGGGGCCGCCTGCCCGATGGCGGCGAAGGCGCGGTTGAAGGCGGCGTTGTCGGTTTCTTCTCGCTGGAGATGAGCGCCGAACAACTCGCCGCCCGTGTCCTGTCCGAAGCCTCGCAGGTGCCGTCAGAACAGATCAGGCGTGGCGACATGACCGAAGAAGAATTTCGCCGCTTTGTCGAGGCGGCCAAGGCGCTGGAATCCTGCCCCCTGTACATCGACGACACCCCCGCCTTGCCGATCAGTCAGGTCGCGGCGCGGGCGCGGCGTCTGAAACGCACGCAT
>JANNBI010000054.1:0-1655 GCA_031385345.1 Paracoccaceae bacterium
ATAGCGCGCTGTCATCCGGCAACAGCCCAACACAAGACACGCCCGCCGCTCGCTCATCCCATGGCCAGCCATGAGATGTGCCACCGCTTCCCGCTCCGCAGCAGGCGTCACCACTAATGGGATGGTCCGCCCCGCACCCCAGCGTCAGTATTGCGACATCGCAAAAACGGAAGGAGAGAAAGGATGCGAACCAAACCAACTCCAGAGACTGCTGCCTTCGGCATCGATATCGGCAAGAAGGTGTTCCACGTTGTCGCCCTGAACGCCGCCGGCGCCGTCATCCAGCGCGCCAAGTTCTCGCGTGACACGCTGATGGCGTTCTTTGACGCGGCACCGAAGATGCTGATCGGCATGGAGGCCTGCCCCGGCTCGCAGTGGCTGGCGCGGCGGCTGGCTGAGATGGGGCATGATGCACGGATCATCCCGGCGCGCTTCGTGAAGCCGTATGTCAAATCGAACAAGACCGACACCGTCGACGCGGCGGCGTTCGCCGAAGCCGTGACGCGGCCGACCATGCGATTTGTCGAAGTGCGGACGCCCGAGCAGGTCGATCTTCAGGCGCTTCACCGCATCCGCGACCGGCTCGTCGGGCAAAGAACCGCGCTAATGAATCAGGCGCGTGCCTTCTGCATCGAGTATGGGTTGGCAATGCGGGTCGGTGCGGGGGGCTTCCATGCCGACATCCGTCGGCATCTGGCGAATACAGAGAATGATCTGACACCTGCCATGCGGGTGCTGCTTGAAGAGTTGCTCGATGACCTCGCCTATACCGAAGGGCGCATCAAATCCGTGAACGCCAATGTCGAGGCCTATGCCAGCGAACATGAGGCCGTCAGCCGTCTTGTCACCATTCCGGGCATCGGGGCACTTGGTGCAACCGCGCTTGTTGCTGCAGCAGGAGATGGCCGGCAATTCCGCAAGGCGCGTGATCTGGCAGCATGGCTGGGGTTGGTGCCAGCAGAGCATTCGACCGGAGGCAAGCAGACCCTGCTGGGCATCAGCAAACGCGGCAATCGTTATGTGCGGCGGCTGATCATTCACGGCGCAAGATCATGCCTTTTGCATCTGAACCGCGCAAACCACGCCCTCGGAAGCTGGCTCTCTGCCCTTGAAGCACGAACGCACCGCAACAAGGCCGTGGTCGCCTTGGCCAACAAGCTGACCCGCATCGTCTGGGCCATCCTGACGAAGCCTGGCACTGTCTATCTGCAGTCGAAAGGCGCAGCTGCGAGCTGAGCCCTTCACCGCAGAACCGATTGCAGGGGACGTGATGACCAAACGGTTGATCGACCACGGGTAAGCCACGCGCAAAAAAACGGGACTGTATCCCGCGCCACTAATCTGGAACCCGAGGTGCGGATCTCATCAAGGCCTTGTCGCCAAAAGCGGCTGACTGATCAGAGGCCGGATACATTTACGCAAGCCGGTGCGTCATCCACGAAAACCTTGCAATAGCGGGGCGGACCATACATTTTTCCAAGAGCTTCCGTGAGCAAATCCGCCTGCATGCTGAGGTCCACGTACATCTGCTTCAGACGACGGTTCTCATCCGCGATGGTCTTCAACTGGCTGATCAGGGACGCATCCATCCCGCCATACTTCGCCCGCCACTTGTAGAACGACGCGTTGCTCATGCCGTGTTCGCGGCACAGCTC
>JANNBI010000072.1:0-7247 GCA_031385345.1 Paracoccaceae bacterium
TCCGACGCCCGTTTCAGTTTCAGCAACGGGGTATTGCCAATCGTATCGGCCAAATCTGAGTGTATGCGCATAAGATGTCCTTCGCCGCTTTGCCCTTGGTGTAAGGCCCGCGCCAGCCAAACTCAATGGGGGCCACGCAGCGGAGGGCCTGGGGTTCACCCCGCGCCTGCCGCCCGCAGAAGGATGCCGCGCAGCCAGATCAGCCCCGGATCTGCCCCGGTTCTGGAATGCCAGATCAGGCTGTACCCATATCCCGGAATATCCAAGGGCAGCGCGAACCTGCGCAGCCCCTCGGCCAGACCGCCCGCACACAACCGCGACGGCAGATTGGCGATCATGTCCGACCGGCGCAAAGCGGCCATGCAGGCCGCAAAACTGCCGGTAACCAGCCCAACCCGGCGCACCATCCCACGCTCTTTCAACGCCGTCTCGATCACGTTCGCGCCCGGATCGCGCAGCGACACCATCGCATGTGGCGTCTCCAGATAGCGCGCCAGTGTCATTTCCCTGTCGAAGATCGGATGATCCGCCCGCGCCACCCCGACAAAATGCTCCTCAAACAATTTGTGCTGATGATAGGGCGGGCCGGGTGCCTGTGTGCCCCAATAAGACAGATCCAGCACCCCGCTGGCCAGCATCGCCAAGGTGTCAGCGCCCGCGGTCTGAATTTGTATCGTCACTAGCGGCGCCTCCCGCTGCACCGCCGCGATCACATCGGGCAAAATCGTCAGCGCCGAATAATCGCTGGCGCCGATGCTGAAGGTCCGCCGCGCGGTCTGCGGCGCAAATTCTGGCCGCGACAGCAATGAGGCGGCCTGTTCCAGCAGGTCGCGCACCGGGCCTAGCATCGCAATCGCGCGCGGCGTCGGCACCATGCCGCGTCCGCTGCGGGTGAACAGCGGATCCTCCAGTACCAGCCGCAACCGGTTCAGCGCATGACTGACCGCAGGCTGACTTAGCGCCAGATGGTCCGCCGCCGCCGTGACCGATCCGAACCGCGACACCGCGTCAAACACCAAAAGCAGGTTCAGATCAGGCTTCATCTATTAATCTCATGCATTCCATATCAAAAGATTTTTCATTTTTTGCGGGATTGGGCAAGTGCTATCCGGGGCAGATCGTCCCTTTTCAACCGCCAAGGAAAGCCCATGCACCGTCTCAAACTGGCGCTACAGCCCGAAATCCCCATGTCAGCCAAGATCTTTGGATGGTTCATGGTGCTGGCGGGCAGCGCTTTTGCAATCATCTACATGACAACACCGGGAACGGCCTTTCCCGGCGTCAGCATCGTCAGCTATTCGGAACAGTTCGGACTTTACAGCACCGGCGTGCGCATCATCGCGGCCGTGCTGGGGCTGGTGATTGCGCTGACGTTGAACAGCGCAGCCTTGCTGGCCCTTATGCTGGTCACGCGCGTGATCACCGAAGCCGGGGATGTGATCCTTGGTCTGGTGATCAACAATGGCGTGCCAGATGCCAACACTTACGCCCTGACCGCCCTGACGTTGGTTGAAGTGTGGTTTGTGGTCAAACTGGTCAAGGTTGTGCTGCGCTAACCCTGGAATGGGTGTCGGCAGGCGGCATTGACGCGCCGCCTGCCGGGTGGCCAGAACTTAATTTTAGGTTAAGGCTGGCGTACAAGTCCCTGATTTTCATCAGGTAAAGAAAATGTCCAGATCTGGACAGATCTACTTTGCCGCCACCATCAACCCCTCGGCCTTCAAGATGGCATAGCCCTCATCCAGCGATTTCTTGGCGCGGGTGATCAGAATGTCGATCTCATCGGGGGTGATCACCAAAGGCGGCGAGATGATCATCCGATCCCCCACATGCCGCATGATCAGATTATTGGCAAAGCACCGCTCGCGTACCTTATAGCCGACTGTCCCGGCCTCGGACGCGAATTTTGCGCGGGTGGCCTTGTTGGGGGTCAGCGCGATGGATCCCATCAGACCCACCAGCTTCGCCTCGCCCACCAAAGGATGATCGGTCAGCGCGTCCCATTTGGCCTTCAGGTAAGGATGGGCCACGTCGCGGACATGATCGACGATATGCTCTTCCTGCATGATCCGCAGATTTTCCAACGCCACCGCCGCCGCCACCGGATGCCCGGAATAGGTGTAGCCATGGTTGAAATCGCCGTTCGATCCCAGAACCTCGGCCACCTCATCACACACGATCGACCCACCGATCGGCTGGTAGCCCGACGACAACCCCTTCGCGATGGTCATGATATGCGGGCGGATCCCGAAGGTCTGGCTGCCGAACCAATTGCCAGTGCGGCCAAAGCCGGTGATGACCTCGTCCGCGATCAAAAGGATGCCGTATTTGTCCACGATGCGCTGGATCTCGGGCCAGTAGGTTGACGGCGGAATGATCACGCCGCCCGCGCCTTGAATCGGCTCGCCAATAAACGCCGCGACGTTTTCGACGCCCAGATCCAGGATCTTCGCCTCCAACTCCTGCGCGCGCATCAGACCGAACGCCTCGGGCGTCATGTCGCCGCCCTGCGCCCACCAATTCGGTTCACCAATATGGACGATGCCAGCGATTTTGCCGCCGTGGTCGTGGATGCCGGACATGCCGCCCAGAGACCCGCCGCCCATAGTGGACCCATGATAGCCGTTAAGCCGCCCAATAATGATACGCTTTTCCGACTGGCCCTTGATCGCCCAATAGCGGCGCACCATGCGGATGTTGGTGTCATTCGCCTCGGACCCCGACCCGGCAAAGAACACATGGTTCAGATCGCCCGGTGCCAGTTCGGCAATCTTGGCGGCCAGCGCAATGGCGGGGACGTGGCTGGTTTGAAAGAAGGTGTTGTAATAGGCCAACTGGTCCATCTGCGCCTTGGCCACATCGCCCATTTCGGTGCGACCATAGCCGATGTTCACGCACCACAGACCCGCCATGGCGTCGATGATCTTATGCCCTTCGGAATCGGTCAGCCAGACGCCTTTACCCTGCGTCATGATCCGCGCGCCCTTTTTGGCAAGGGCGGCGTTTTCGGTGAAAGGATGCATGTGATGCGCCGCGTCCAAAGCTTGCAATTCGGCGGTCGGCATATGGTTGGTGATCTTGTTCATGATGATCCTTTGAACGCCCTGATTCCAAGACAGGCGGGGGCTGTTGGCCGCAGAATATGATCAAAAGGAAATTCAATCAAGAAATTTGATCAAATTATTTTGGGCGGGTTTTGACGACTTTTGCTTAGACTTGTCCAAGGACAATGCGCACCTGATCGAGGCCCTGCGCGATGTCGCGTTCGATGGCGTGGCGCAGGGCAGCGTGATCGCCGCTGCGCATGGCGGCCAAAGCCTCGGCATGCTGATCGGGCAGTCCCAAAGACCCCGCCCGCGTGCAGACCACCCGCAAGGACGGCCCGAACCGCAACCAAAGAGAGCGTGCCATATCGACCAGCACGGTGGACCCCGACGCCTCGTAAAGGGCGAAGTGAAAGGCGTGGTTGCTTTCCAGATAGGCCGGAATGTCGCCACCCAAAATCGCCCGGTTGACCGCATCATCGACCTGCGTCAGCTGGTCGATCAACCGCGGCGTCAGCAGCGCACCAGCCTTTTCTGCCAGCATCGGTTCGATGGTCAGCCGGGCAAAGCCGACCTGATCCAGAATAGCAGGTGTCATCTTGGGCACGGTGACGCGGCGGTTACCTTGCGGCATCAGCGCGCCTTCGGCGGTCAGTCGGCGGATCGCCTCGCGCACGGGGGTCATGCCGACCTCCAACTGCGCCACAAGGCCCTGAATGGTCACGGGTTGTCCGGGTTCCAACAGACCATACAAGATCATGTCGCGCAGCCGCGCATAGACGATTTCATGGCTGGGGATCTTGCGCGCGTCTGGGGTCATGTCACCGCTACCTGTTTGCGCTATCTTTTAGTCTGCGCGGCAAGGCACTGGCAAGCTTTGATCAAAAGGTCAGAGCGGTTTGGTTGCGGTAATTTTCTGGTAGGCCAGCACCCCATCGTCTTTTTCCCGCCCCAACCGGCAAATCGCCGGACCAAACAACGCCGCGATGGCGTTGCGGGTCAGATAGGGCGGCATCGCCTTCATCGCCAGACGTTTTTTCCAGTCGCTCAGGGTGCGGTGGCTCATCTCGACCTGCCGGTACAGGCCGGGCAAAAGCTGGGCGGTCAGATCCTGAACCGGATCGACGGTCAGCCCGGCCTTGGCCAGCGACGCCTCCCATTGACCGGCGGGCAGAAAGCCATGCGTGATCGCGACCGAGATTTCATAAAGCCGGGTCGCGCGGGCCAGATCGGGCGGCAGATCATCGGCATTGCCGAAAGCGTGCATGTCATACATCACAAAGCGTCCGCCGGGGCGCAGCGCCGCCGCGATCGAGGCCGCGACAAGATCGGTATCTTTGGCATAGCACAGGGTCTCAAAGCCGAAGATCACGTCAAAATCACGAAACCTGTCGGGCAAGGGCTCGTAACTCGCCTGCTCATAGGTCACGTTGCTGCGACCCGCCTCTAGGGCGAAATTACGGGCGCGTTCTACATGGGCGGGCAGCAGATCGGTGCCGGTGAACTGGACCTCGTCCACATGTTGGGCGCAAAACAGGCTGTTGAATCCCTTGCCGCAGCCAAGTTCCAGCACGCGGGTACCTTTGACGGCCGCCACCTCGGCTATAACGGCGCGGGGTTGCACCAGATAACCATCATAGGAGAACACCCCGTCGTCATTCAGCGCGCCGTGCATGCAGCCTTGAGTCGAATGCATCCGTTCATAGGCCGGACCGGACTGGGCGTAATATTCCGGGATGATCTCGCGGCCCCAATCCTTCATCACCCGGTCGATGCCAAAGGCCTTGTCGACCAGTTTCAACATCTCGGAGACGGAGGCGGTGGTGGGATCAAATGTCATGGCGGCCCCCGGAAAACTTCACAATTTTCTAGTCTGGCAGCCCTTGGGGTACAAGTCGTAATCCCATACCCCGGCCCACCTGCGCGGGTCTGGGTATGGCTTGCCTATAGTGGGTGATAGGAAAAGTCGCGCACCAGCGCACTCCATCCCTGACCGGTCAGATCATGGGCGATCATGCCCACGAAGGCGCCGGTAAAGCTGGAATGTTCGCCCCGCCCGCCTTCGTCCGAGATGATCGCGGCATCAAGCGCCTCGTCAAACGCCGCAAACTCGCCGGTCAGTGTCGCCCAAAAAAACTGCTGCACCGCGCCGTTGACGCTGACCGCCAGCCGCAAATCGCCGTCGGGAACCGCCAGTTTGGCGCCAAAAGTCAGCGCCTCGCCCGGCCAATCGCCAAGACAGGACACCCGTTGCAGAACCCGGCCAAGTTGGGCGTCATGGGTCAGCAAGACGGCGTGGAATTTGTGGCGGTTGTAGTATGTGGTCAGGCCAGCCGCCTGCTGCCAGGTCGCCGGATCGGCTTGCAGCGTCATCTCGGCCCGGTAGGCGTGGTTTTGTTGGCGGCGCGCGACCAGGGACTGTTCAAACCATGACCCTAGGGATTCGCGCCCGATCAGGCGCAACCCCTTGTCCGCCATCGCAAAAATCCGCTGGGGCGCGGGTGTGCGCAGCCATTGAAAATCTTCCGGCAGGGTCTTGGCCGTCAGATCATAGTGCTGCACAGCATCAGGGGCGCGCGTGGCCGGGGCATGATAGGTCAGCGCCGGGGCCATGCCGCCACCTTTCAGATAAAGCCAGCCATCCCGCCATTCGACCGGGGCCAAACCCGCCTCGCGCCCCAAGGCGCAGAAGGGGCCACGCGGGCCGGGCAAGGGCCGCCCGCACAAGAAGGAATGCCAATGCTGGCCGTCATGCCCCTCGACATATTGGCCATGTCCGACCCGTTGAAGGGCGTTGTCCGGCGCGAACCGCGCGGTCAGCACATGCTTGTCGGGATGGGTTTCATAGGGGCCGCAAATGTGCCGCGCGCGCGCCATAGTGACGGCGTGGTCATAGCCGGTCCCGCCCTCGGCCACGGTCAGATAATACCAGCCGTCGCGCTTGAACAGATGCGGGGCTTCGGTCAGGCCCAGATCAGTGCCGGTGTAGATCGTCGCAACCTCACCGATCAGACCCGTTTCGGGGTGCCATTCCTGCAGTTCGATGCCGTCAAACCGGTCATTTGCGGGGTTAAGCCCGGTGCCGGCGTCGCGGTGGTTCCAGCGCATATTGGCGAACCATTTGCGCCCGTCGTCGTCATGAAACAACGTCGGATCAAACCCCGAGGAGGTGACATAGGTCGGATCCGACCAATCGCCGTCAACCGTCTCGCAGGTGACGATGTAGTTATGCGCATCCTTGAACGCCCCGTCCAGCCGTTTGACATCGGTGTAAACCAGCCAGAATTTGCCATCGGCATGGGACAGGCAGGGGGCCCAGACCCCGCAACTGTCGGGATTGCCACGCATGTCCAACTGACTGGCCCGGCGCAACGGGCGCGACACCAACCGCCAGTTCACCAGATCGGTCGAATGGTGAATCTGCACGCCCGGATACCATTCAAAGGTCGAGACGGCGATGTAATAGTCAGTGCCGACCCGCAAGAAAGACGGGTCAGCGTTGAACCCCCGCAAAACCGGATTTTCGATCATGGTCAACCACTTGCGTTAAAATGAAAGGCGGGATGCGCAGACCCTTGGATCGGGCCGCGCATCCCCATTGCCCCCTGCTTGGGAGCCAGGGCGCAGGTGTCAGACCAGCAAGGCCCGCGCCTCGTCGGGCGACAAGGCCGCCGGACGGGTGCAGGTGGTGGTCAGGGTCACGAATTGTCCCGTCTCGCCGGATTTAAGGCAGGCGGTCATGATATCGACGCCGTGCAGCGTTCGGTCGAGCGAGCAGCGGTGATCGCGCCCCTCGATGATCGCCACGGCCATATCGGCCAGACCGGCGGTGCGGTAATTGGCCACCTCATCGCCCTGCCCGTTCTTCTGGTTTGGCACGCCAAAGGGATGTTCCCAAGGGGCAACTGCCGAAATCACCTTGTCCTTGCCGCCGATTTCAACCGTGCCGCCAAAGAAGTTGGGATCGGGGACGTACAGGGTGCCTTCGGTGCCATACAGTTCAAAATGGTTGCGCTTGTGGCTCCACACGTCCCAGCTGGCCGAAAAACTGATCGTCGCGCCCGAATGGAATTCAAGGATCGCTTGAATGTTGGACGGGGTGTTGACCGGGATCTGCTGACCCTGACGCTCACCCGAGCCAATGGTCCGGGTCGGATCCGCGGATGAGGTCAGCGCGCCAACACGGGCCACCGGACCCAACAG
>JANNBI010000077.1:0-3083 GCA_031385345.1 Paracoccaceae bacterium
TTCGTCTCGACCCCGCCCTCGGCCTTGCGGCGCGCGATGTAATCGTCAACGGCCTCGCGGCGTCCGGGGTCCAGCGGTGGTGGTTCGTACTGCGCCAACAGCTCTTTCCAGATCCGGTTGGCGCGGCGCGGCGCTTCTTCGGAACCGCGTTGCAACCAGTTGGGGTAATTGTCGCCATTGGACAGCATCGGCGCGTGAAAAGCCGTCTCGTAACGCGCCATGGTATGGGCGGTGCCAAAGAAATGCCCGCCGACGCCCGCCTCGGCAATGGCCTCCAGACCCAACGAGTCCTCGGTCACCTCCAGCGGGGTGAAATAGCCCTGCATCATGCCCAACATCTCGGCATCGAGGATCAGCTTTTCAAAGCTGGCGGTCAGCCCGCCATGCATCCAGCCCGCGCCATGCATCACCAGATGCGCGCCCCCCATCAGGCAGCCCCACAGCGCCATCTGCGATTCGTAAGCGGCCTGCGCATCCACCGCATTGGCCGCGGTCACGTTGGACGACCGGAATGGCACCCCGATGTGCCGCGCCAACTGACCCGAGGCCTGCGCCGCCTTGGCATATTCCGGCGTTCCAAAGGCCGGCGCGCCGGTTTTCATATCGACGTTAGAGGTGAAGCCGCCATACATCACCGGCACGCCGCGGCGCACGATCTGGGTCAGCACGATGCCGAACATCGCCTCGGCATGTTGCAACACCAGCGCGCCAGCGATGGTGATCGGCGCCATGGCCCCGGCAAGGGTGAAGGGGGTGACAATGGCGACCTGGCCATGTTCGGCCAGACACATCAGCCCCTCGCTCATCGGGTTGTCCAACTGGCGCGGCGAGTTGGTGTTGATCACCCCCATCATCATCGGGGTTTCCAGCAGCTGATCCAGCGACCAGCCCATCGTCAGCGCCGCCAGATGAATGCCGTCCATCGTGCGGCCCCGGCCCAGCGCGTTCAGGTTCCAGCTTTTGTCCATCAGGGTGATGACCGAATGGTAATGGTCCAGATGGCGGGTGCGGGCGGGCAGGTCCATCGGTTCCAGCGGGCCACCGGATTCCTGCTGGACCACGTTCAGCGACTGGCACAGCTTCAGAAAGTCGTTCATGTCCTGCAAGCTGCCGTCGCGGCGGCCGCGGTCAATGTCCATCACATAGGCCGGACCGCCGACGCAGGAAAACACCATGTCATTGCCGCCAAAGCGCAGATCCCGCGCCCTGTTACGCGCCGCGATCTTGAAGCTGCGCGGCACGGTGGCCAGATGGCCCGCCACCATATCGGGGTCAAGATAAACCATGTTGCCATCGACCCGCGCGCCTGCCCGGCGAAAGGCGTCAATCGCGCCGCCGTTCAGCACCCGGATCCCCTGCTGCTCCAACAGCCGCAGCGCCGTCTGGTGGATCGCCGCGATCTGATCGTCCGAGATCACCCGGATCGGATCATACAGACGCGGCACCTGACCCCAGGGCCGCTGCGGAATATCATGGGTCGAACGGGCTGGGCGGCGCTGGCGCATGATTTACCTATGGGTTGGGATTTCGCGGCGGGGGGGCGGATCATCCTGCCCCAGAAGCCGGGCAAAGCGGTGGGCGGAATAGACGGCATCCGCAATAGAGGAGGGTTGCAGGCAATCCCCGACGCGGGCCAGATTGGGGATCTGACCCTCTAGCGCGGTGAACAGCGGGTCATGCGCCAGACGTCCGGTGCAAAGGACCAGCGTGCCGCAGGCAATCTCATGCAGCCGCCCGGTATAAGCGCATTCCAGTTGCGCGGTGCCGGAGGATTGTTCGGAGCCTAAGATCTGCGCGGTCAAATGGGTGAAAGGCAGGATCGTCACGCCCAGCCGCAGCAGCCGCTCCTGCACGAAATCCTGTTCGTTGGTCAGGATGGCAAAGGTGGACGGCGTGGCCCAGGGCGTGACCAGCGTGACCTGATGCCCCGCCAAGGCCAGCTTTTCGGCCCAGGCCCCGGCCATGAAATACTGCTCGTCGTCGACGATGACCACCGGGCCGCTGACCGCTGCCCCCGCGAACAGATCGTCCGGCGTCAGGGCATGGGGGAAATCACGCGGGGTCAAGTTGCCAAGGCCCAGCGCGTCGCGCCGCCAGCGGCTGCCGGTGGCGATCACCACATGATCCGCCCCGAAATCAAGGATATCTGCGGGCGTCATCTGGCTTTCGGGGAAGATCTGCACAAGGGGTTGCTTGGTAAGCATCGTGACCCGCCAATCGCGCACCCGGCCCCAGGTAGACAGGCCGGGCAAGGCGGCCTCATGTACGATCCGCCCGCCCAGATGCCGCGATTTTTCGGCCAGCGACACGGTCAGCCCGCGCCGCGCCAGCGTCAACGCCGCCTCAAGCCCCGCAGGGCCAGCCCCGACCACCAGTGCGGTTTCGCGCTTTGGATAGGTGGCAATGCGTTCGGGATGCCAGCCGCGCCGCCACTCCTCTCCCATCGTCGGGTTCTGGGTGCAGCGCAGCGGCACGCCTTCGTTATTCGCGGCCCGGCAGATGTTGCAACCGATGCATTCGCGGATCTCATCGCTCGTCCCAGCCTTGATTTTCGCGGGCAGAAAGGGGTCGGCAATCGACGGGCGCGCCGCACCAATGAAATCCTGCACCCCGCGCCGGATCTGATCGACCATCGTGTCAGGCGAGGTGAAGCGGCCCACCGACACCACCGGCTTGGAGGTCAGCGCTTTGACAAAGCCCACCTGCGCCTCTTGAAAACCTTCGGCCGAAAACCGCGCCGATTTGCTGTCATTGCCCAAAGCCCCGGCGACATTCACATCCCAAAGGTCGGGCAATTCGGCCAGCATTTCGACAATTTCGCGCCCCTCACCCTCGCTGGTGATACCGCGCGCGCCGTGCAGTTCATCCACCGCCAGTCGGACGGCCACAGCACAAGTATCGCCCACCGCGTCGCGGGTATCCTCGATCATCTCACGCAGTAGACGGACACGGTTTTCAAGGCTTCCGCCGTAGCTGTCGCTGCGCCGGTTGGTCAGGGGTGACAGGAACTGGAAGGGCAGATAATCGTGGCCCGCATAGACATAGATGATGTCAAATCCCGCCGCCTTGGCCCGCAGCGCCGC
>JANNBI010000082.1:0-8275 GCA_031385345.1 Paracoccaceae bacterium
CGCAAGCATCCGTCGTATTGAAACATAGGTTTCGAGCAAATCGCGATCCGTCGCAGCAACCTGAACCGAAAAGCCGATTTCTGTAAGGACTTGTGCAACCAACTGGCTGAGTTCGGAAGGATAAAGTGTCGATGCTTCTAACCAAAGCGTTGAAACCAGCGGGCCAACAAAACCGCAGTCGATCAAATGGCTCGCCCATGCCGAAAGGAAAGCCCCTTCCGCGCCGCGCGGGGTGAAGCAGTACATCACATCGAACGTGTCAAAGACAAGTTCATCATCCAACAAAAGTTCCAAAACTAGAACTCCACCCCCGGCTGGCCTTTGACTCCGGACCGGAAGGGATGCTTGATCAGCGTCATTTCCGTCACCAGATCGGCGATTTCGATCAGACCTTCCTTGGCATTGCGCCCGGTCAGCACGACATGGGTCAGGGGCGGCTTTTCGGTGGTCAGAAAGGTCACCACCTCGTCCAGATCCAGATAGTCATAGCGCAGCGCGATGTTGATTTCGTCCAGCAGGACAAACTGCACAGCGGGGTCGCGGATCAGCGATTTGGCCATCTCCCAACCCGCCCGCGCCGCCGCGATGTCGCGGGTCTTGTCCTGGGTTTCCCAGGTAAAGCCCTCGCCCATGGCGTGAAACTGGCACAGACCACCGAAGTTTTCGGACAAAAGCCGCCGTTCGCCAGTGTCCCAGGCGCCTTTGATGAACTGGACCACGGCGCAGGGCATGCCATGCGCGATGCAGCGCAGGATCATGCCGAACCCGCTGGAGGATTTGCCCTTGCCCGCCCCGGTATGGACGATGATCAGGCCCTTCTCGCCGGATTTTGTGGCCATGATCTTGTCACGGGCGGCCTTTTTCTTGGCCATCTTGACAGCATGGCGCGCGTCGTCGCTGGGGGGCTGGTCGTCTGGGGTGGGGGTGTCGGTCATCTTCGGGGCCTTTCGAACTGGCGGCCAAGCTAGGCGCTGCGGGGCGCAATGAAAAGTCCCTGCGCGGCGGGCCGACCGCCAAAACCGACGCCTTTTGTCGCCCCTGTCCCGGATAGGTCGGAAATCACCGCCAAAGCGCCGCGCCGTTCCTTGACTCTGCGCCGCATTTGGCCCCAATGAACGTCTGTTGGTTCCTGACCTTTCGGGGTCAGGCGAAGAGGGAATGACCGGGGGGCGACCCCCAAGGTCAGCCGCCCCCGCGACCGTGACCGGAGAGGCCCCTTTGCCACTGGCGAAAGCTTGGGAAGGTGGGGGCCAAGGGGGCCAAAAGCCCTGCTCTGCAAGCCGGGAGACCTGCCAACATGGTGAACTGAATGGGCGGACGGGGTGATCCGCGACCATCAGGCGAGGGGGGTATCGGCCCCGCTCCCTTGTGGACGCATCCCCGTTGCGCCTCTGGAAAGGCTTGGAATGGCGGCTGTTCTTCACGTCTGCATGACCTGCAAAGCGGGCGCCCCCGTGCCCGAGGGGAAGGCCCCCCCCGGGGCGCGCCTGTTTGCGGCCCTGACCGCCGAACCCCTGCCACCCGGCGTCACCATCCGCCCGGTGGAATGTTTGTCGGCCTGCGATCACGGCTGCAATCTGGCGCTGACGCAGGCGGGCGGCTGGTCGTATGTCTATGGCCGTCTGGGACTGGAGGATGTGCCGGAAATCCTGCGCGGGGCCGCCGCCTATGCCGCCACCACCGACGGCATCGTGCCCTGGCGCGAACGCCCCGTCATCTTTCGCAAACAATCAATCGCCCGCATCCCGCCCTTCCTGACCGCCCCCCCCTTCCTGACTGAATCGGAGCCCAAATGACCGACCTGACCAAGATCCCCGTCACCGTGATCACCGGTTTTCTGGGGGCGGGCAAAACCACGCTGATCCGGCATCTGATGGCCAATCCCCAAGGCAAGCGTCTGGCGATCCTCGTCAATGAATTCGGCACGTTGGGTGTGGACGGCGAGATCCTGAAATCCTGCGCCGATGCGAATTGCCCGGTGGAAAACATTGTCGAACTGGCCAATGGCTGCATCTGCTGCACCGTGGCTGATGATTTCATTCCGACGATCGAGGCGCTGATGGCCCTGCCGACGCGGCCGGATCACATCATCATCGAAACCTCTGGTCTGGCCCTGCCCAAGCCCTTGCTGAAAGCCTTCGACTGGCCTGCGATTCGCTCGCGCATCACAGTGGACGGCGTGGTGACGCTGGCCGATGCCGAGGCGGTGGCGGCGGGCCGTTTCGCCCCGGACCCGGCGGCGATGGGGGCGTCAGACCATGAAACCCCGCTGTCCGAGGTGTTTGAGGATCAGATTTCCTGCGCCGATATCGTGCTTCTGTCCAAGGCCGATCTGGCGGGCGAGGCCGGGCTTGCCGCCGCCCGCGCCGTGATCGAGGCGGAAAGTCCGCGCAAGCTGGCGATCCTGCCGATGACCGATGGCATCATCGACCCGCGCATCATTCTGGGCCTGAACGCTGCCGCCGAGGATGACATCGCCGCCCGTCCCAGCCATCATGACGGCGAGGATGACCACGAGCATGACGATTTCAACTCGGTGGTGATTGACCTGCCCGAAGTGACCTCGGCCGAGGATCTGGCGCTGGCGATCCAACGTCTGGCGCGGGAACAGACCATCCTGAGGGTCAAGGGCTATGTCGCGGTCAAGGGCAAGCCGATGCGTCTGCTGATGCAGGCCGTGGGCGAGCGGGTGCGCCATCAGTTTGACCGTCCCTGGGGGGGCGAGACGCGCAGCACCCGGCTGGTGGTGATTGCAGAGCAGGCCCATATCGACGCCGCCGCGATCCGTGCGGTTTTGCTGACCGGGGTGTGATGTGACCCGCAGCCCCCTGACATTGGCCGGACTTCGGGCTTTTCGGGATGCGTCCCGAAGGGGCCTGACCGGCTTGGTTCGGGGTCTTGGGGTTATGGGCGCTGGGGTTCGGGGCGGCTGATGCATATCCTGTTCACCGAAAGCCACGGGTTGGACGATCAGGCGCAGGCCTTTGATCTGGCGCAAGATCCGGCGGATCTGATCGTATTGTCGTTTTCGGACAGCGATCTGGGGGCGTTTCAGGCCGGATGGGCGCGGGCCAAGGGCGGGCTGCCCAGCCTTCGTCTGGCCAATCTGGTGGCGCTGAAACATCCCCTGTCGGTGGATCTTTGGGTGGAAAAGACCCTGCCCGGCACCCGCGCCATTCTGGTCCGCCTGATCGGGGGTGAGGCCTATTGGCCCTATGGTCTGGCAGTATTGCAGGATCTGGCGCGGCGGCGGAATATCGCGCTGGCGGTTCTGCCGGCGGATGGGCGGGCGGATCCGCGGCTGGATGCGCTGTCCACGGTTCCGTCGTCAACCCTGCGGCGTTTGCAGGCCCTGTGCGATGCGGGCGGGGCGGTGGCAGCGCAGGCGGCGCTGGCACAACTGGCGCTGGCGGCGGGAATCTATGCCGGGCCGGTTCTGGGCGAAAAGACCGTGCCTGACATGGGGTTTTATGATCCTGAACAGGGGGTGATCGCGGCCCCGGATCTGGGCGGCGCGGTGTTGGTCAGTTTTTACCGGTCTTATCTGACCGTCGCCGACACCGCCCCGGTGGATGCGCTGATTGCGGCGTTCCGGGCGGCGGGCTTTGCCGCCTATGGGGCCTTTGCGCCCTCGCTGAAAGCGCCGGGCGTGGCGGAATGGCTGGCGCAGGCTTTGGCCCGGACACCGCCCGCCGCCGTGGTCAATGCCACTGCCTTTTCGGCGCGCGACGATCTTGGCGCCACGCCGTTTGACGCCGCCCCCTTCCCGGTGTTTCAGGTGGCGCTGTCAACGGCACGGCGGCGCGACTGGGCGGCGTCGTCACGCGGGTTGTCGCCCGCCGATCTGGCCATGCATGTCGTCATGCCCGAGGTGGACGGCCGGATTTTCGCCGGGGTCGCCAGTTTCAAATCCCCGGCCAAGCGCGACCCCGATCTGCAATTCTCCCGCTTTTCGCACCGCGCCGATGCGGCGCAGATTGCCGAGATCGTTGCGCGGGTCACCGGCTGGCTGCGGCTAGGCGGCGCGCAGCCCGCCGACAAACGGCTGGCGCTGATCTTGTCCAGCTATCCCGGCAAGGCGCACCAGCTGGCCCATGCGGTAGGTCTGGATGCGCTAGCCTCGGTCACTGCGGTTCTGGGGGATCTGGCGGTG
The DNA here is from genome assembly GCA_031385345.1 of Paracoccaceae bacterium. Lineage (GTDB taxonomy): Bacteria > Pseudomonadota > Alphaproteobacteria > Rhodobacterales > Rhodobacteraceae > CAIYZT01. The sequence continues at coordinate 4,154 of JANNBI010000082.1, forward strand.
GCGGGGTACCGCGCGCAGGCTCCGCAGGATCTGGCGGCGGCGCTGGCGCCTGCGCGACTGTCCTGGCCGCTGGCGGACTACAAAACCGCGCTGAGCGCTCTGCCGCAGACCTTGCAAGAGGCCTTGCACGCCACATGGGGGCCGCCAGAGGCGGATGCGGCGGTCACGGACGGCGTGGTGCAGTTCACAGCAATCTGGGCGGGGCAGGCGCTGATCTGCGCCCAGCCTGACCGGGGTAACCCGGCCACCCGCGCGGATGACTATCACGATATCAGCCGCGTCCCCTGCCACGGCTATGTGGCGTTTTACCTGTGGCTTCAATCGCTTGGGCTGCATGGGCTGATCCATATGGGCGCGCATGGCACGCTGGAATGGCTGCCGGGGAAATCGGTGGCCCTGTCGGCGGACTGCTGGCCGCAGGCGCTGACGCAAGGTCTGCCGGTGATCTATCCCTTCATCGTCAACGACCCCGGCGAGGCGGCGCAGGCCAAACGCCGGATCGGGGCGCTAACGCTGGGCCATTTGCCGCCGCCGCTGGCGACTTCGGCCACGCCGCCCGGTTTGCTGCGGCTGGAACGGTTGCTGGACGAATATTCCACTGCTGACGGGCTGGACCCGGCCCGCCGCGACCGCCTGATCACCGCCATCCGCGAAGAGGCCACCGCAAGTGGTGTCGCGGCGGATCTGGGCCTGCCCGCCAACGCCACCCCGGCCGAGGCGATCACCCGGATCGACCGTTTCGTCTGCGACATCAAGGAAAGCCAATACGGCGACGGGCTGCATATCTTCGGGCAAGGCGCTTGTGGCGCGGCAGAGCGTGACGGGCTGTTGACGGCGCTGGCTGGGCGGCATGTGGCACCGGGACCAGCGGGGTCGCCCAACCGGGGGCGCAGCGATGTTCTGCCCACCGGGCGCAACCTGTATTCCGTCGATCCGCGCGCGGTGCCGTCGCGGTCCGCCCATGCCCAAGGCGTCAAGATGGCCGAGGAATTGCTGCGCCGGCATATGCAGGATCACGGCGATGTACCGCGAGGGTTGGTGGTGGATCTGTGGGGGTCGGCCACCATGCGCACCAGTGGCGAGGATTTCGCCATGGCGCTGCATCTGGCCGGTCTGGCGCCGAAATGGGACGAAGGATCTGGCCGGGTCGCGGGCTTTGACATCCTGCCGCTGGCCCTGCTGGGTCGTCCGCGCATTGATGTGACGCTGCGGGTTTCGGGCCTGTTCCGCGATATTTTTCCTGGACTTGCGGGATTGTTTCAGGCCGGCATCGTTGCCCTGTCGCAGCGCGACGAGGCGGGTGAGGATAATCCCTATTTGCCGGGTGGCGCGCGGGTTTATGCGCCGGAACCGGGGCAATACGGGCTGGGCATGGGCCGCACGCTGGAGGATTTCAGTCTTGCCGCGCGCGAGGCAGCAGGCGAGGCTTGGTTATCCGCCTCGGCTTGGGCTTTTGGAGCGGACGGGGAATTGCACGCCGACCGCGCCGGGATCGAGGCGCGGCTGAAGGGCGCCGACACCTTCCTGCATGCGCAGGATCTGCCGGAAACCGATGTGCTGATGGCCGCCGATTATGCCGCGCATGAGGCGGGATTCGCCGCCGCCATGGCGCATCTGGGGGCGAAAGCGCCGACGCTGTACCATCTGGACGCGACCCGGCCGGACGCCTTGCGTCTGCGTACCCTGCCCGAAGAAATTGCCCGCGTGGTGCGCGCCCGCGCTGCCAACCTGGCTTGGGCCGATGGCATGATGCGGCACGGCTTTCGCGGCGGGGCGGAAATTGCCGCCACACTGGACCATATGGCGGCCTTTGCGCATCTAGCCGGGGTGGTTCCGGCGCATCTATTTGATCTGTATCACGAAACCACGCTGGGCCGCCCTGTGGTCCGCGATTTTCTGGCCCGCGAAAACCCCGGTGCCTTGGCCGCAATGGAAGAGATGTTCCGCAAGCTGGCGCAGGCCGGTCTGTGGACCACGCGCCGAAACTCCATCGCGGCGGCCTTGGCGGGGGAAAGGGTATGAGCGGTCTGGTCAAAGGCTGGTGCCCCGGCGCGCTGCGTCCCATGGCGTCGGGCGATGGCTGGGTGGTGCGGGTGCGCCTGCCTTTGGGGCGGATGACCTCGGCGCAGGCGCGCGGGTTGGCGCAGGCGGCGCTGGCCCATGGCAATGGTCAGATGGAGCTGTCGAACCGTGCCAATCTGCAACTTCGCGGCGTGACCGAGGCCAGCCATCGGCCCTTGCTGGACGATCTGGCGGCTTTGGGGGTGTTGGACGCCGATTTGGCGCTGGAGGCACGGCGCAACATCTTGATCTCGCCGTTCTGGCAGGCGGGGGATGGCACGACCGCGCTGGCGCTGGCGTTGGAGGCGCGACTGATGGATCTGCCCGAATTGCCAAGCAAATTCGGATACCTGATCGACATCGGCCCGCAGCGCGATCTGGCCGGGGCGTCGGGGGATCTGCGGCTGGAACGTGGGATAAGCGGCGGGCTGATCTTGCGCGCCGATGGGGCCGATCTGGGCCAGCCGGTGACGATGGACACCGCGATTCCCGCTTTGATTGCCTTGGCGCAGTGGTTCGCAGATCATGGCGGCATCAGCGGCGGTCGGGGCCGGATGCGCGGGTTGGTGGCGCGGTTGGGCCCGCCCCCCTTGGCTGTCGAGGCGCCGGTTCCGGACCGCGCGGTGCCGCGTCCGGGGGCTTGCGATCTTGGTCAACTGGTCGCCTTTGACTTTGGCAGTTTTGCCGCGGAAACGCTGATGGCGCTGGCCGATCTGGGCTGTGACATGCGCCTGACCCCTTGGCGAATGCTGCTGGTCGAAGGGCTGACGGACCCCGCCGCCCTGCACGCCCTTCCCGGACTGATCACAGATCCCAAGGCGGCGCTGTTGTCGGTGCGCGCCTGCCCCGGTGCGCCGTTTTGCCCGCAGGCTTTGGCCCCGACCCGCCCGCTGGCCCGTGCCTTGGCCGCTTTGGTGCCGAAGGGGCAGATCCTGCATATATCGGGCTGCGCCAAAGGCTGCGCACATCCGTCTGCCGCCGATCTGACGCTGGTCGCGGGACCGGATGGTTTCACTTTGGGCCGGGCCTGCGCCGCGCCGGATGTGTCCGGTCCCGGAACCCTTGCACAGGTGCTTTTGCACAATGCCAACCCTTTTGCCGATGACGGAGCCGCCTGATGCCGCATTTTTATGAAAAAGACGGCGCGGCGATCTATCTGGCCAGTTTCGCCACCATCCGCGCCGAGGCCGATCTGGCCGCCTTTAACGCCGAGGAAGAGGTGGTGGTCGTGCGCATGATCCACGCCGCGGGCATGGTCGGGCTGGAACGTCACGTGCAGTTCACCCCCGGCATGGCCATCGCCGCCCGCGCCGCGCTGGAGGCTGGTGCGCCCATTCTATGCGATGTGCGCATGGTGTCCGAAGGCATCACCCGCCCGCGTCTGCCCGCCAGCAATCAGGTGATCTGCACCCTGCAAGACCCCGCCGTGCCCGATCTTGCCCGCCAGATGGGCAACACTCGGTCGGCGGCGGCGGTGGAATTGTGGCGCCCACATCTGGCCGGGGCGGTGGTGGCGATCGGCAATGCGCCGACCGCGCTGTTTCACCTGCTGAACATGCTGGAGGATCCGTCCTGCCCGCGTCCGGCTGCGATCATCGGTTGCCCGGTCGGCTTTATCGGGGCGGCGGAATCCAAGGCAGCGCTGATGGCGGCCGCGCCCGTGCCCGCGATGGTGGTGGCGGGGCGTCTGGGCGGATCGGCCATTACCGTGGCGGCGGTCAACGCGCTGGCCAGCCGGAAGGAATGACCATGACCACGCCCCCAACTGGGAAGGTGATCTGCGCCGGGCTGGGACCAGGCGATCCTGACCTTATGTCGGTGCGCGCCGACCGTCTGGTGCGCGGCGCACTGCATCTGGCCTATTTCCGCAAACCGGGCCGCAAGGGGCAGGCGCGCCAGATCGTCGAGGGCATGTTGCGGGCGGATGTGATTGAATATCCGATGGAATATCCCGTCACCACCGAACTGCCCTTTGACAGTGCCGAACACCGCCGAGGCCATGGCAAACACCCCCGGATCGCCCGAAGAGACGACAACCACCCGCCGCCCCGCCAGTGCCAG
>JANNBI010000091.1:0-7613 GCA_031385345.1 Paracoccaceae bacterium
CATCATCCGACCGGGTTACGACGACTACGACGCGCGCGGAGAGCTGCCATGACAGACGCGGTTCGCGACGGTCTCATTCGATTCCTGACGATACGCTGGGCACGCCCGGTCGAGATTCCATGGTTGAGCGTCACCAGCGCCGGCGCGCGCCGGTTGAACGTATTGTTCGATGCCGACGACGGCGAGCAGCGCCACAAACTGGTCGTCACCGCGATTCCGAATGCGAACATCGAGCTGACGCCGATCGTGTTGGAGGCGCAGACGATCAAGACCGCCGAGGCAGCGGGCGTTCCGGTCGCCCTTGTCGCCTTTGGGCCCGAAGGTCCGGGCGTCGCACGTTTGCGCCCTGACGCGCTTTTGGCGCGGTTTGACGATCTTCCGGCCCTCGCCGCGGATCTTTTGCTCTGATAGACGAAGGGGCCATCTACCGCATTTCGCTACGACCACTTTAAGGAAGCGCATTCCCATGTCCGCCACCGATCAGCCCTTTGACCTTCCTCGCCCGCCCCCGTCACGCCATGCCGTGACCTTTATCCTGATCACCGTCCTGTTGGACATGATCGGATTTGGCATCATCATCCCGGTGCTGCCCGCCCTGATCGAGGATGTGGGGAAGGTGTCGCTGTCGGAGGCTGCGGTAATCGGTGGCTGGATGGCCGGGGCCTATTCTATCGCGCAATTCCTGTTTGGCCCGCTGATGGGCAATCTGTCCGATCGCTTTGGCCGCCGCCCGCTGCTTTTGCTGGCGATTTTCGGGCTAGGGGCGGATTTCTTGTTGCAGGCACTGGCCCCCAACCTTGGCTGGCTGTTTGTCGGGCGTTTGTTGGCCGGGGTTTGCGGGGCGTCTTGGGTGATTGCCAATGCCTATCTGGCCGACGTGACCGCCCCCGAGGAGCGCGCGAAGGCCTTTGGCATGATGGGTGCGGCCTTTGGACTGGGCTTCGTCATTGGTCCGGCGATCGGCGGGTTGTTGGGGCAATTGGGGCCAAGGGTGCCGTTTTATGTCGCCGCCGTCATCTCGATGGTGAATTTTGTCTATGGCTGGTACGTGCTGCCAGAGTCCCTGCCGCCCGAAAAACGCCGCGCATTTGAATGGCGCCGCGCCAACCCCTTTGGCGCGTTCAAAGTGTTCCAAAGTTATTCCGGCGTTTTGCCCATGTGCGTGGTGATGTTTTCCTTTTTCTTCTTTTCCTCGGTCTATCCCGCAATCTGGCCCTTCTGGGGCATTGCAAAATTCGGCTGGTCCGAGGCGATGGTCGGGTTGTCGCTGGCGTTCTTCGGGTTGGTGATGGCAGGATTTCAGGGCGGTCTGACCGGACCGGCAGTCAAATATTTGGGCGAATACCGGGTGGTTCTGGTCGGCTTGGTCTGCGCCACAATCGCTGCAACCGGCTATGGCCTCGTCGGGTCGGTCTGGATGGTTGTGGTCTTGATGTTCGTCCACGGCCCCGAGGGCTTTGTTCATCCTATGCTGACCGCGATCATGTCAAAGCGCGTGCCAGAAAATGCCCAAGGCGAATTGCAAGGCGGTATTTCCGCCTTGACCAACATTGCCATGCTGCTGGGCACGGTGTTTTCCGCGCAGGTCTTTGGCTATTTCATGTCCGACGCGGCCCCATTCAAATCCCCCGATGTTGCCTATTATGTCGCAGGGGCAGGCTTGGGCTTTACGGTCATCTTGTTCTTGTGGCTAGTCGGCCATGACGGAGAAAAGACTTGATGCAAGAACGGTTTGACGGCAGTTTCACCCAACAAGAGCCGATCCCCGAAGCTGGGATCGAGGCGGCAATTGCCGTGCTGCGCCACGGCCGCTTGCACCGCTATAACACGGCCCCGGGGGAAATTGCGGAAACCGCGCTGCTGGAGCAGGAATTTGCCGCCTTGACCGGGGCGAAGTATTGCCTTGCCGTGGCATCGGGCGGTTATGCACTGGGATGTGCCCTGCGCGCCGCCGGGGTGCAAGCGGGCGATCCGGTCTTGACCAATGCGTTTACTTTGGCCCCTGTCCCCGGCTCCATCGCGGCCCTTGGCGCGGTTCCGGTGTTTGTTGAGACGACGGCAGACTTGACCTTGGACTTCGCGCACCTAGCCCAGCAGGCCAAGGCAACCGGCGCCCGCACTCTGATGCTTAGCCACATGCGCGGGCACCAATGCGATATGGAGGCGCTGGTGACCCTGTGCCGCGATCTGGGGCTGCTGCTGATCGAAGATTGCGCGCATACCATGGGCGGCGCTTGGAACGGCGTTGCGTCTGGGCGGCATGGGGCGATGGCCTGCTACTCGATGCAGACCTACAAGCACCTAAACGCCGGCGAGGGTGGGTTTCTGACCTCGGATGATGCTGACCTTATGGCCCGCGCCGTGGTCTTGTCGGGCAGCTATATGTTGTATTCCAAACACCTGGCCGCCCCGCCGCCGCAAGCCTTCGAGGCGATACGGATGGACACGCCCAATGTCTCGGGCCGGATGGACAATCTGCGTGCGGCGGTTCTGCGTCCGCAACTAGACCTGCTGGCGGACCGGGTGGACCGCTGGGCAGAGCGCTACCGTACGCTGGAATCCGGTCTGACCGACACCAACGGACTGCGGCTGATTGTCCGTCCGCCGCAGGAAACTTATGTCGGCTCCTCGTTTCAATTCCAGCTGCCGGATTGGTCCAAGGCCCGGATCGGAGCGTTCCTGGCGCGGTGCCTTGCCCGCGGGGTGGAGTTAAAATGGTTCGGCGCAGATCAGCCTGTTGCCTTCACCTCACGCTATGACCATTGGCATTATGCCAATCCAACGCCCTTGCCACAGACCGACCGGATCCTTGCCGGGTTGATCGACATGCGCGTGCCACTGACCTTTTCGGTGCCAGATTGCGCCTTGATCGCCCGGATCATCCGGTCCGAAGTGCTGGCGGTGGGGCAGGGACCAGAGCCTGAGGCGGCAGATCTGCCCGTCATACAATAGCGATGCCTGATGGATTTCGCCCCCGCCTTCTGGCCGCTTGGCTCATTACCACCCCATCTGGCTGGTCCGTCGGCATTAATCTGACCCTGATCTTGCACCTTTGATCCTGAAAATTCCCGAGTGAAATACTAAGGCTAAACCCTTGAGATTTTAGCGCCTTTTGCCCGGGAAATCGTGACCGCTTTGGTTGACCCTGCCCACGGGCCAGAGTAAACGAAACTGAGACAGCAATGGCCGCTTCCGGGGGGCCGCGACGCCCCGGCGTTCGCCAGAAGAAGGAACCCGTCGTGGACAACCCTCTGCTCAGAGAATACCTGCCCATCCTGATCCTTCTGGCCCTGGCTATCGGTTTGGGACTTGTCCTGATCCTTGCCGCCGCCCTGATCGCTGTGCGCAACCCCGACCCGGAAAAGGTTTCCGCCTACGAATGTGGTTTCAACGCCTTTGACGACGCCCGGATGAAGTTTGACGTGCGCTTTTACCTCGTCTCTATCCTGTTCATCATCTTCGACCTAGAAGTTGCCTTCCTCTTCCCTTGGGCTGTGGCATTTGGCGACATTTCCATGACCGGGTTTTGGTCGATGATCATATTCCTTGCCGTGCTGACCGTAGGCTTTGCTTACGAGTGGAAGAAGGGGGCTTTGGAATGGGCGTGATGCCGGATTTGGTGCAAACCGGGGCGAACACCGCCGGACCCGACGGCGAGGTTGAGACCGCTGCCCTGAACCGTGAGTTGCAGGACAAAGGGTTTTTGCTGACCACGACCGAAGACATCATCAACTGGGCCCGCAACGGCTCGCTGCACTGGATGACCTTCGGTCTGGCCTGCTGCGCCGTCGAAATGATGCACACCTCGATGCCGCGCTATGATCTGGAACGGTTTGGCACTGCGCCGCGCGCTTCACCGCGCCAGTCGGATCTGATGATCGTTGCCGGTACCTTGACCAACAAGATGGCCCCGGCGCTGCGCAAAGTCTATGACCAGATGCCGGAACCCCGCTATGTCATCTCGATGGGCAGCTGTGCCAATGGCGGCGGCTACTACCATTATTCCTATTCCGTGGTGCGCGGCTGCGACAGGATCGTGCCGGTTGATATCTACGTACCCGGCTGCCCCCCCACAGCAGAGGCTTTGTTGTACGGCATCCTGCAATTGCAGCGGAAAATCCGCCGCACCGGCACCTTGGTTCGTTGAGGGTCATCATGTCTGAAAAACTGAACACCCTGACCGCCCATCTGACCGCCCGCTACGGTGACAAGATCACCGCAGCACTGGCCTTCGACGAACTCACTTTGACTGTCGGTTTGCCCGATCTTGTGGCACTGGTGTCCGATCTGAAGGATGACCCTGCCTGCAAATTCAACATGTTGATCGACATCACGGCGGTGGATTATCCGCAGGATCCCGACCGGTTCGAAATCGTCTACCTGTTCTTGTCGATGTACACCAACGCCCGCATCCGTCTGAAAACCCGCGTAGGTGAGGATGCCATGGTGCCCTCGCTTGTCGAAATCCACCCCTCCGCCAACTGGGTGGAGCGGGAGGTGTTCGACATGTTCGGTGTGGTTTTCTCTGGCCATCCCGATCTGCGCCGCATCCTGACCGATTACGGCTTTCGCGGTCATCCCCTGCGCAAGGATTTCCCGACCACCGGCTACACCGAAGTACGCTATGACGAGGCGTTGAAGCGCGTGGTCTATGAGCCGGTGAAACTGACGCAGGAATACCGCCAGTTTGATTTTATGTCGCCTTGGGAGGGCGCGAATTACATCCTTCCCGGCGATGAAAAGAAGGCGGTTTAACGGTTTGGCGCAGGCTCTGACATATGTCTTTTGCCTTGGCGCGACCAAGGCAGGCACGTCGTGGCTGCATGACCAATTGGCGGCGCATCCCGATTGCCGTCTGCGCACGATCAAGGAATTTCACTATTTCACCAAGACCAAGCCGGCGGATTTTGCGGCACAGATCGCAGCCAACGCCCGTGAAATCGCCCGTCTGACGGAAAGAAACGCCGCGCGTCCTGTGGATCAGGGCGTCTGGGCGCGCCAGCACATTGCCGATTTGCAGGCCTATGATGCGGTTCTTGCCTTGGGCCATCTGGACAATGCCGCCTTCGCCGACCTGCTGGCAGGGACTGCGGGGCAGGGACAGGTCGTAGGCGATTTCACCCCCGCCTATGCGCTTATGCCCGAACGCCAGCTTGCCGGGCTGGCCGGTTTTGCCCCCGACACCCGCGCGATCTACCTGATCCGCGATCCCGTCGCCCGCTTGTGGAGCCATGTGCGCATGGTGGCCGAACGCGCCCGCCCCACCGATCTGGCCGAGGCGGCTTGGGGCCTGCTGCGCCGCATCACAAGTGGTGATCAGACGGCTGAGGTCAAAGCGATCACCCAGCGTGGCGACTACGCCGCCATCCTGCCGAAACTGGCGCGGGTCTTTGACCCCTCACGCCTTTTGGTTATGTTTTACGAAGATATGCTGACCGCGCCCGGCTTTGCGCGCATCTGCGCTTTCCTTGGCATAGCCGACCGTCCGGCCGATTTCGCGCGGAAAGTTCATGCCGGCAAGCCCCTTGCCCTGCACCACACTGACCGCGCCGCAGCCGCCCGGTTTTTACGCCCCCAATACACATTCGCCGCCCAGATGTTTCCGGCCCTGCCGGACGCATGGCGGTCAGCCATGAACGAGGCCTGACATGATGGATGGTGATATCCGCCGCAACGCCTATGACGACGGCACCAAGGACGCCGAAACCGGTGAACAGCGCATCCGCAATTTTAATATTAACTTCGGCCCGCAACACCCTGCCGCGCATGGTGTTTTGCGTCTGGTGCTGGAGTTGGACGGCGAGATTGTCGAACGCTGCGATCCGCATATCGGTCTGCTACACCGTGGCACCGAAAAGCTGATGGAAAGCCGGACCTATCTGCAAAACCTGCCCTATTTCGACCGTCTGGACTATGTCGCGCCGATGAATCAGGAACATGCTTGGTGTCTGGCGATTGAAAAGCTTACCGGTACCCTCGTGCCGCGTCGCGGCCAGTTGATCCGGGTTCTGTTCTGCGAAATCGGCCGCATCCTGAACCACCTTTTGAACGTCACCACGCAGGCCATGGATGTTGGCGCCCTGACCCCGCCGCTTTGGGGCTTTGAAGAGCGTGAAAAGCTGATGGTGTTCTATGAGCGGGCCTGCGGCGCGCGCCTTCACGCCGCCTATTTTCGCCCCGGCGGCGTGCATCAGGATCTGACACCGCAACTGATCGAAGATATCGACGCCTGGGCCGACCAGTTTCCCCGCGTGTTGGACGATCTGCATGGCCTTCTGACTGAAAACCGCATCTTCAAACAGCGCAACGTCGATATTGGCGTGGTCAGCGAAAAAGACATTTTAGACTGGAGCTATTCTGGCGTGATGGTGCGCGGGTCTGGCTTTGCCTGGGATCTGCGGCGCAGCCAACCCTATGAATGCTATGACGAATTTGACTTCAAAATTCCGGTAGGCAAAAACGGTGACTGTTATGACCGCTATTTGTGCCGGATGGCGGAAATGACGGAATCCTTGTCGATCATCAAACAGGCGCTGGTCAAACTGCGCGCCGAACCCGGCGAAGTGATGACGCGCGGCAAACTTTCGCCCCCCAAACGGGCCGAGATGAAGACCTCGATGGAGGCTTTGATCCATCACTTCAAACTCTACACCGAAGGCTTCCACGTCCCCGCCGGAGAAGTTTACGTCTCGGTCGAGGCCCCCAAGGGGGAGTTTGGCGTGTTCCTCGTCTCGGATGGCAGCAACAAACCCTACCGCGTGAAAATCCGCGCGCCGGGCTACATGCACCTGCAATCCATGGATTATATCGCCACCGGCCACCAATTGGCCGATGTCTCTGCAATCATCGGCACGATGGATATCGTGTTCGGGGAGGTTGATCGTTAATGCTGCGCCGTCTTCACAAAGAACAGCCCGCCGCCTTCGCCTTTACCCCGGCGAATTATGTCTGGGCCCAAGGGCAGATTTCAAAATATCCCGAAGGCCGTCAAGCCAGCGCCGTGATCCCGCTGTTGTGGCGCGCGCAGGAACAGGAAGGCTGGCTGTCGCGCCCGGCGATCGAACATGTCGCCAATATGCTGGGTCTGGCCTATATCCGCGCGCTGGAAGTGGCGACCTTTTACTTTATGTTCCAGCTGCAACCCGTTGGGTCCATTGCCCATATCCAGATTTGCGGGACAACTTCCTGCATGATCTGCGGGGCAGAGGAGTTGATTGCCGTGTGCCGTGAGTTGGTGGCCCCCTCCGCGCATCAACTGTCCGCCGATGGCAAATTCAGCTGGGAAGAGGTCGAATGCATGGGCGCCTGCGCTAATGCGCCCATGGCCCAGATCGGCAAGGATTACTACGAAGACCTCACTCCGGCCAAACTGCGCGCCTTGATCGGGCGGTTCTCGGCGGGTGAGGTTCCGGTTCCCGGTCCGCAAAACGGGCGCTATGCGGCGGAACCCTTGTCGGGCCTGACCTCGTTGAAGGACTTTGAATCGGGTCGCCAGCAATACAACGCCTCGGCGCAGCGCGCGGTAGACATTGGCGACACGGTCAAGCGCATCGACGGCACGGAAGTGCCGATCCTGACCCCTTGGCTGGGAAAGGCGAAAGAGGTCGTGGCTG
>JANNBI010000106.1:0-7018 GCA_031385345.1 Paracoccaceae bacterium
CGCCCGGCCACGATCTCGCGCACCTCCAGCACCTCGCCCGTCAGCGCCAGATGCAACCGCTCCATCCCGCGCGCGCCGCCCACCGTGTCCAGACAGCCCAACTGCCCGCACCCGCAGACCAACAGCGGCGCCTGCACCACCGGCCCATGCCCCCATTCGCCGGCACAGCCGCCCGCCCCCTGATGCACCCGCCCGTCGATCACCAGACCGCCACCGACCCCGGTCCCAAGGATCACCCCCAACACCACCCCGCAGCCCCGCCCCGCGCCCGCCTGCGCCTCGGCCAGCGCAAAGCAGTCGGCGTCGTTCAGCACCAGCACCGGCAGGCCCAGCGCCGCGTGCAGATCCGCCGCCAGTATCCGCCCATCCAGACAGGGAATATTCGCCACCGTGATCCGCCCCGAGTCGCGGTCCACCACGCCCGCAATCGAAATCGCCACACCGGCGATCGGCGGCAACACCTGCCCGCAAAACCCCGCAAGCGCCGCGACAAAAGCGTCAAAGCTGGCCGGAGTCGCCGCCTCGCCCAAGGCCAGCCCACCCGCCGCTGCTCTTATCCGGCTGCTCCCAATCTCAAACGCCACAATCATCGCCAACCCCTTCGCCCCGCTCCGCCCACCCTGCCACAGCCCCGCAGGCACTGCCACCACCGCGCCCCACTCCCCTTGACACGCCTCCCCCACCCCGTCACACCCCGCCAAACTCGTGAGGCCTGTCCATGTCCCCCATCCCTCCCCCCAACGCCCCAAAAACCGACGACCGCCTGATCGTCGCCCTTGACGTGCCGAACCTTCTGGACGGCATGGCGCTGGTGGACCGCCTCGGCAATGCCGTGTCCTTCTACAAGATCGGCCTTGGGATGCTGACCGGCGGTGGTCTCGCGCTTGCCAACGACCTCAAATCCGAACGCGGCAAGCGGGTGTTTCTGGACATGAAGCTGTTCGACATCGGCGCGACGGTTGAGGCGGCGGTGCGCGGGTTAGCCCAGTACGAATTCGATTTCCTGACCGTCCACGGCGACCCGCAGGTCGTGCGTGCCGCCAAGGAAGGGGCTTCAGGCAAGCCGACCCAGATCCTTGCCGTCACCATCCTGACCTCGCTTGACCGCGCCGATCTGGATGCCAACCTGATCAAACCCGGCGACATTCACGCCATCACGCTGGAACGCGCCGCGCGGGCGCTGGAGGCTGGGGCAGACGGCGTCATCGCCTCGCCGCAAGAGGCCGCCGCGATCCGCGCCCTTCCGCAGGCCATGGGCAAGCTGATCGTCACCCCCGGCATCCGCCCGGCTGGCGCCGCCTCGGGCGATCAGAAACGCATCGCCACCCCGGCGCAGGCCATCGCGGACGGTGTGGATCACATCGTCGTCGGTCGCCCGATCTGGCAGGCCTCCAACCCCGCCGCCGCCGCCCGCGCCATTCTGGCCGAACTCACCTCGCCGCAGGTGCGCCAGCCAAACCTCTGATTTCCCACCCTCTGGCATCCGCGCCCCCCTCCCCCTCGTGGGGAGGGATGGGGTGGGGGGCACCACAACCCACCCCCCCGTCACCCCGCCAGAAACACCTCTGCCCGCGCGCGCATCGCCGGAACCACCCGCCCACGCGCCCGAAAAAGCGCCAGCGGCATCATCTCCCAGCGTTGCCCCTCGGTGCCAAACCGGATCGCCGCAACCTCGTCCCGCGTCAGATCCCCGCCAAAGAACCACGCCCTTTGCCGATGGTCGATCATGCCGGGAAATTCCCGCGCCCAGATCAACCGTTCCGGCGGCAGGCGCAGACCGAATTCCTCCTCCACCTCGCGCAGCAAACAGGCTTCCGGGCTTTCATCCCCCTCGCGCCCGCCCCCCGGCAGATCCCACCAATTCGCAAAGCGCAGCCCCGGCAGGTCGTCGCGCAGATAGGTCAGGATCGCGCCCTCGCAGATCAGCGCCGCCTTGGCCCCAGTAAAGGCCCCGTTAAACGCCACCGCTTACCCCCGCCGCGCCGCCTCGATCGCGGCCACGTCGATCTTGACCATTTCCATCATGGAGCCAAAGGCCCGCGCCGCCTCGGCCCCGCCTGCCGTCAGCGCCTCGGTCAACACCCGCGGCGTGATCTGCCACGAAATCCCCCATTTGTCGCGGCACCAGCCGCACTGGCTTTCGGCCCCGCCATTGCCGACAATCGCATCCCAATAGCGGTCGGTTTCCGCCTGATCCTCGGTCGCGATCTGAAACGAGAAGGACATGTTATGCTTGACCTGCCCGCCGCCGTTCAGCCCCAGACAGGGAATGCCGCAGACGGTAAAATCCACCGTCAGCACATCCCCGGCTTTTCCGGCCGGATAATCCAGCGGCGCGCGAAACACCGCATTGATTGCCGAATTGGGAAAGGTGGCGGCGTAAAATCGCGCTGCATCTTCGGCATCGCCATTATACCAAAGGCAAATGGTGTTTTTGGCAATCGTCATGGCTGAAATCCTTCCGCGCCTGTGCGCTGTTGAACCGCGCCGGGCCGGGCAAGTGGCCAGGCGTCAATCGTCGATGGCATGCACCCCAGCTTCGCGCAACCGCGCCAGCGAGTCGCGCATGTTTTGCAGCGTTTCAGCCGAATGCGACATCCAATCCACCACCTCACCCAACACCCGCAGGGCCGCGCGGCTGCGATAGGATTGCGTCGGATTGCCGGGAAACTTCTTGTCCGTCAGGTTCGGGTCATCCTGAATATCCCCGGTCGGTTCCACCAGATAGATCCGCCCCCGCCCGTCGCCTTGCGCCAGTTCCGCCCCCCAAACCGCCGCCTCAAGCGTCTTGGTCAGATAGACATTCCGCGCGGCCAGACCCGAGCCATAGTTGGTCATCCTCCCCGGCACGATCAGATCCCCCGGCACCATATCCGCCTTGGTGCCATGGTAGTACGGACCAGAAGCCGCCACCGACCCACCCCGATCGCCCAAGTTTAACCTCCCCGAAAACCCACCACACCCTAGCCAACCCTACACCCCCCCTCCCCCTTGGTGGGGGAGGGATGGGGAGGGGGGGCAATTCACCCCTCGTCAGTCATTAATATCCTTGTGCCAGATCTTCACCTGACCCTCGCGCACGCCCATCACCCGGCGCAGGCCCAGCCATGCCACGACCGACAGCGCCGCGAAAACCATCAGCAGCAACGGCGGCCCCCCGGCCAGAATTCCGACCCCGATCAGCGCCCCGGTGATCACCGCCCCGATGGCAAAGCCCAGGAAAATGAAGCCGGGCACGATCACCTCCAGCACCCCCAGCGCAAAGCCCGCCACCACCCAAGCCCACCAGACCTGCATCATTTATCCACGCCCTTTCAACATCTTGAAGGCATCGCCAAAGGCCTCCAGCGCCTGTGTCGGCACCAGAATCATCTGCTTGCCATCGCCCGATCCGACCTTGGTCAGCGCCTCGACCTGTTTCAGCGCCAGTTGGTATTGCACCGCCTCGATTCCGCTGGCCTGAATAGCCGCCGCAATCGCCGTCGTCGCATAGGCTTCGGCATCGGCGGTGATTTTCTTGGCCTTGGCCTGCTGCTCGGCGGCGTAAAGTTCGGCATCCGCCGACAGCTCCACCGCCCGCTTCAGCCCCTCCGCCTCGGTGACCTGCGCCCGCCGCGCCCGCTCGGCGTTCAGCTGCTGCAACATCGCCATGCGGGTCTGTTCGTCTAGCGAAACGTCCAGCAGTTCGGCCCGCGTCACCTCGATGCCCCAGTCCTCCACCATGACCGCGACCTGCTCGCGCACCTTGAAGATCAGTTCGGTCCGGTTGGATTGCACCTGATCCAGCTCCAGCTTGCCGATCTCGGACCGCACGATCCCCGCCACCGTCGTCGCAATCGCCGCATCGACATCGCGGATCCGATAGACCGTCTTTTCCGGCTCGGTGATGCGGTAAAACACGCTCGTCTCCACCTTCACCAGCACGTTGTCCGCCGTGATCGCGTCCTGATGCGCGTTCGGCAACTGCCGCTCCAGAATGCTGATCTTGTGCGGCACCCGTTCCAGAAACGGCACGATAAAGTTAATGCCCGGCCCCAGCACCGACCGGAACCGCCCGAACCTCTCCACCACGAATTTCTGGCTTTGCGGCACGATGCGCACCCCCAGAAACACGCACAGGATCAGGAACGCCGCTATCGCCAGATAGACCGCATTCCCGCCCAAAAACTGCTCGAACCCCATCGCAAACCTCCGCACAAAACCCTGCGCCCAACATGCGCCCTCGCCCCACCGCACGCAAGCCCAACGCGCCCTTAACCCCCGCCCCGCCACGCTCCCCCAAACGTCCGGAGCCCGCCATGCTGATCACCCACCTGCCGCTTGACGACATCGCGCCCCATGCCCTGCCCCGCGACCGTGGCACCCTTGACAAGGCCGCCCTGCTTGAACTGCAAACCTCCATCGCGCTGACCGGCCTGCGCCTCCCGGTTGAGGTGTTTGAACTGGCCGACCCCCCGGACGGCTCCGCCCTGCCCCACCGCTATGCCCTGATTTCCGGCTTGCGCCGCCTGACCGCCGTCCGCACCCTGCGCGATCTGCGCGGCAACGGCGATTTCACCACCATCGCCGCCGTCATCCGCACCCCCGCCTCCATCCCCGCCGCCCTTGCCGAGATGGTCGCCGAAAACGAGGTCCGCGCCGCCCCCTCGCCCTGGGACCGGGGCCGCATTCTGGTCGAACTGGTCCGCCAGGGCCATTTCCCCACCATCGACGCCGCGGTCGAGGGCCTGCACCCCACCGCCTCCCGCCAGAAACGCGCGCGCCTGCGCGCCTGCGCCGGGGTCGTCGAAGACCTCGACAGCCTGTTGACCACGCCGGAAGATCTGACCGAAAACCGCCTCCTCCGCCTCGCCTCCGCCCTGCGCGGCGGCTTTGTGGAGCTGATCCAGCACATCCTGACCGAGGTCCGCGGCAAATCCCTGCCCACCCAATGGGAGGCACTTTTGCCGACCCTGATCGAGGCTGACCGCGGCGAAGAGGAAACCCCCGCCACCTATTTCACCCCGGCGCGGCCAAGGCGGATGCTGCACCTGAAACAGGGTCTGGTGATCCGGCGTGAATACGATTCCCTCGGCTACTCCCTGCGGTTCTCAGGACCAGAGGCCAAGCGCAAAGGCCTGATGGACGACGTGATCGACCAGATTGAGTTTTGGTTTGGGCAGTAGGGGGGGAATCCGAGTCTTTACACTTCGGCAAGATGCTCGTGTTTGCCGCCTGACAAGAGATACCAACAGAAGCAGGTTGACGGACACTTGTCAGCATTCTTGAGAGGAATGGTCAGATGACAGCAAAGAGCCCACAGCGGCCCTTCGTACAGAACGCAGCACAAGTCGGCGATGCAGGCGCGGTGGAACGCGCTCGGCCCAGAGCCGCCGTTGGCTGGTCGCTCCCGCCGCAGCTCCGGGTGCATACTTTTTAATCCTTGGTTGAAACTTTTCCTAATGGAAACCCGTATCTACTGCACTAACCCAACCAGGAGAACTAAACCCATGAAAAAGATTGCAATCTTGACAGCTGCCCTCGTCATCACATCGACATCGGCCTTTGCAGAACACTTCCAAGTCGCTGACGCGGCCCGCACGCCGGCAGGGGCTTCGGCGGACAACAACCAGTCGGGCAATGCCGATCGTGGTTACGACAGCCTTTCTAAGAACCCCAAAGCGGACGCTGCTGCAGATAAGCGCTAAAGTAGGTTTGGTGATGCGCGGTCGCAGCGCGCCCTGAGCTAAGGAAGGCCCTGTTTCTTCGCAGGGCCTTTCCCTTACTTGCCGTTTGATTTTTATATCGACTGATGTCTGAGGCTGCCCCGTAGCCACTATCTGGGGAATTTTTGTGCGCCAGCCCGCGTGAGGCACTGGCCTTGCCGCACAATTTCTGAAGGGAGCCATCGACGAATCCTCTCGTGATTTCCACTAATTGCGAGTTTCTGTTCTTTCCGCGAATGAGACGGCCGTCGCTTGTATAAGCGAGTTGGCTTTTCAGAATGGGCCGTAGACACTGCGGCTTTGCACGTAAACGGTTCCTTCCATGATGAAGTCTTGATGCGTCTCGACTTGGAGTGACAGCTTTGTCCGCATAGCGGACCCGCGGACTTCCTGAGCGACCGCGGGCGCACACGACGCAACATAGGAATCTTTCGTCGGGCTACACCCGCTCCCCCCTCACGCCACCCCGCCCCGCCAATCCCGCCGTGCGACCGCCAACTCCCATCCCTTCTGCAAATTCATCCAGAATTCTGCCGTCGTGCCCAGTGCCGCCGCCAGACGCAACGCCGTATCGCCCGTCACCGACCGCCGCCCGGCGACGATTTCGGACACGCGGTTCGCAGGCACCCCCAGTCGCCGCGCCAGCGCTGCCGCGCTCATCCCCAGCGGTGCCAGAAACTCCTCGCCCAGCACCTCACCCGGATGCACAGGGTCAAGTCCCGCCCCGGCCTCAAGTCCCGTCTCAGTGATAATCACAGATTTCAACGTCATGGGCGTCGCCCCCTTCCCATTTGAAACATAGTCGCCATTGGTCGTTGATCCGGATCGACCATTGCCCGGCCCGGTCACCCCGCAGCACCTCCAGCCGGTTGCCCGGCGGCACCAGCAAATCCTCAACCGTCACCGCCGCCGCCAGCATCGCCAGCTTGCGCAGCGCGGCCCGTTCGATAGCCTGAAACTCCCGCACCCGGTGCAAGTAAAACTGCCGTTCGGTGCGCTTGTCGGCAAAGCTGACGATCATACGTGGTACGTATCACAGATGATTGGGGGTTTCAACCCGGTTGCGCGCGGTGCCTGTCCGCTCATTTGCGGCGCGCATATCAATCCTGCCCAGTGGGGACAAAAGTAAAGATCCAGTTAACGCCAAATCACAACTCCCTGAAATCCCACACATTTCGAAAACGTCCAGATCTGGACACACCCCCCACCCCCCTGCTACCCTCCCCCTCATGCCCGCCCTGTGCCGCGATTGCCTTCATCCGTTTCAGGCTGGCAGCCGCTGCCCCGCCTGCCGGTCCCCGCGTGTCCTGAGC
>JANNBI010000120.1:0-29172 GCA_031385345.1 Paracoccaceae bacterium
CCCGACGCAGGATCAATACCGTCAAAATTCGAAGCAAGCACCTGCCCAGAACGGTCTTTCAGCACATAGATTGACGCCAGATCCGGGCTTGCCGCAATTCGTGATGCCACGGCTTCCAGCAAATCCGGTTGATCGCCCGTCGCCATGACCTGTTCCAATGACCGAAACATTTCTATCACCCGTGCGTCCTGGCGGATGGTTAGTTGCGCATGCATCAGCCCGAATCCAACCCCGCCGGCCAGCAACAGGGTCGTGACAATGAACAAGGTCAGCATCAGCACAAGCCGGAAAGTCGAGCGTCGGATCAGCTCAGCGGGGCGCATGGATTGAATACCCGGCGGATTTGACTGGATGCAGCAAGGTCACGGCAAAGGGCTTGTTGATCTTGGCGCGCAGGCGGCTGATATGGGTTTCCACGACGGAAGTCTGTGGATCAAAGTGGAAATTCCAGACACGCTCCAGCAGCATGGTGCGGGTCACCACGCGGCCCTCGTTGCGCATCAAAACTTCCAGCAGTGTAAATTCCTTGGGCAAAAGGTCGATCACCTGCCCTGCCCTGCGGGCGATGCGCGTCATCAGATCAAGCTCCAGATCGGCCACCGCCAGCACCGTCTTGACCACCTGCACCGGCGGGCGCCGCGCCAAAGCATTCAGCCGCGCCAGCAGTTCGGCAAAGGCAAAGGGCTTCGTCAAATAGTCGTCGCCCCAGCTTCCAGCCCCTCCACCCGGTCATCAATGCCGCCAACGGCCGTCAAAAACAGCACCGGAGTTTTCACCCCTGCTGCCCGCATCGCCCCGGACTATGCTTAGCCCGTCCAGCCCCGGCAGCATCCGGTCCGCCACTATGACGTCTTAGGTTTCGCGGGTTGCCTGAAACAGCCCGTCAGTCCCGTCCGCCAACACGTCGCAGACATGGCCGCTTTCCGACAGACCTTTGGCGGCGTAATCGGCGGCCGTCTTGGCATCTTCGATCAACAGGATACGCATCGGGGGTTCCGGCAAGAGGTGGCTAGTAACTAGATGTGCCGCACCTGCGCCTGCGATGAAAGCAACCCATCGGGGATGGCCGGTGATCGGGTGGCCGCCAATCCTTGACCCAAGTGGACTCAGGGGGGGAAGGCGCGCCATTCTAAAGGACGACACCCCGCGCCCGTCGTTCGGTTTGCTTTTCTTGCGGCACTTCCGTAGCTTGTAGAAAATTCAAGGACTTGGGGCAATGACTGGACTGGGCAAGGGCGTTCTGATTGTAACCGGCGGGTCGCGCGGTATTGGTGCCGCCTGTGCTGTGCGCGCGGCAAGGGACGGTTGGGCTGTCGGGGTCAACTACAATTCCTCGGCGGGGTTGGCCCTTGAAGTGGCCTCTGCCATCATCGCCGCCGGTGGCCGTGCGGTGGTCTTGCCCGGCGATGTGGGCGATGAAAGCGCCGTGCAGCGCATGTTCGATCTGGCAGAGCAGCACCTTGGTCCTGTGACCGGACTTGTCAACAACGCGGGACTGCTTCACCACGCGGGCCCGTTCCATGACGTGTCCCTAGCGCGCTGGGAGCAAACTTTTGCCACCAACACGACGGGTAGTTTTCTATGCGCCCGAGAGGCCGTCAGGCGGATGATTGCTGCGAAAACCGCGGGGTCCATTGTCAATCTGTCGTCGATGGCGGCACCGTTGGGTGCGCCCGGTGAATTCGTGGACTATGCCGCGTCAAAAGGAGCGGTCGAGTCGATGACGATTGGTCTGGCGCGGGAAGTTGGTCCACTGGGCATCAGGGTAAACGCGGTCCGGCCGGGCCTGATTGACACGGATATGCAGGCGGCGTCGGGGGATCCGGGCCGCGCCGCGCGGTTGGTCGGATCGGTGCCGCTGGGTCGGGTGGGGACTGCAGCCGAAGTGGCCGAAGCGGTTGCTTGGCTTCTGTCCGATGCGGCGAGTTACGTCACCGGAGCGATCTTGCCGGTGAGTGGCGGGCGCTAAGCTCTCGCTAGGCCGACGATGATTGTACGTAGCAAAGACTTCGGCAACACATCGGGCAGCCCGCGAACTTGTCAAACCCTCAAAGACCGAAGTTTCAGGGTGGCGCGGTCAGACGCGCAGAACCTCGACTCCCATGCCCTTGGCGGGCGCAATCATCGCATCGCTTGCCCCTGTATCGGTGATCAGTCGGGTCACCTTCGACAGGGGACAGATCAGCGCAGGCAGGATCTGGTCGAACTTGGAATGATCGGCCACGATCCAGATTTCGCGGGCCTGTTCCAACATCACCCGGTTCACATAGGCCTCTGATGCGTCAAAGGTGGTCAATCCTGCTACGGCATCGATCCCGTCAACGCCGATAATGGCGACATCTATATTGTTGTCGCGCAAGGTCCGCTCGGCGATATGGCCGACCATCTCGGCGGTGCGCGGACGCAAGGTGCCGCCCGTCAGGGTAACGCTGACCTCCTTGGCTTCGCGCAGTTCCAACGCCACATTGACCGCCGTCGTCACGACCCGCAATTCCATTCGCCGGATCGCCGGCAGGATCTGCATGACCGTCGTGCCACCGCCCAACCCGATATAGGTTCCACGCTCCAGCATGGCGCCGACCTGGGCACCGATCCGGCGCTTTTCGGGCAGGAAGGCCATCACCTTTGCGTCGTACGGCAGCTCTTCGCGCCGCTGGGGCAGGGATGCGCCGCCATGAGTGCGTTTGACCGCGCGGCGTTCGTCCAACTCGGCAATGTCGCGGCGGATCGTCGCCAATGAGGCATCAAGCAGCACCGCAAGTTCGTTGGCCCCAACCGTGCCTCGGCGGGCAAGTTCGGCAAGAATGCGTTCGTGACGTTCAGCGCGGATCATTTTATGTCCCGTTCAGCCTGTTTCTTCGCCATTGAAGCAAAGCACCATCGATTGCAAATTGTCTTATCATGGTAAAGCTAATACGATCAAAATCAATCAAATTTAAGTAGACTTTTGCGCGTTATGGCCTATCGTCAGGCTTTCCCTGCCGCATCTACCGGAGTGTCCCATGCCGCGTCTAAAGCTTGTCCTGATCGGTGCGGGCAGTACCGTTTTCACTCAGCGCCTGGTCGCGGACATCATTCTGGCTGGCGAGGCGGATCTGTGGGAACTTGCCTTGGTTGATATTGATCCGGTCACGCTGGACGCCGTGAACAAGCTGGTGGCCAAAATGCTGGTGGCCAAGAATGCGCAAATCCCGGTGGTGGCGACGACGGACCGACGCAATGTCCTGCGGAATGCGGATTTTGTCGTCACGACCATCGCGGTGGGCGGGCGTAAGGGATGGCAACGCGATATCGAGATTCCGCGTCGGCATGGCATCTTTCAGCCGGTTGGGGATACAGCAATGCCGGGCGGGATCAGTCGCGCGATGCGGATGATCCCGCAGATGATCGCCATTGCCAATGACGTCGCGGATCTTTGTCCAGACGCGCATTTCTTCAACTACTCCAATCCGATGACGGCCATCTGTCGTGCCATCCGCCGCGAAACCGGGGTGCCTGTCGTGGGCCTGTGCCACGGCGTTCACCATGTCGAAGGCGTCATCGCGCGGTTTTTGGGGGTGAAAGGCGACGATCTGACCTCTTTTGGTATCGGTCTGAACCATCTGACCTTTTTGACCCGGCTGCGGCACAAAGGGGCGGACGCAGTTCCCATGCTGCATGCTGTACTTGATGCGCAGGCCGGAACGCTGGGGCGCGAATTGGCGGAAAAGCAGGTTTGGGACAACATGGTGCAAGACCGCGCCCCGCGCTGGTCGGATGATCCGTTCAGTTGGGATCTGTTTCGCGCCCATTCGGTTTTTCCCTGCGCGATGGACCGCCACGCGGTTGAGTTTTATCCCGAACTCTTTCCCGGTGGCGCCTATCATGGCCACCTTTTGGGGCGCGAAGCCTTTCCCATTGATGCCCGCATTGCGCTGGGCGACAGCTGGTACGACGACATGATCGCCATTGCCAATTCGCCCGACCCGCTTCCCCCCGCGTATTATGAGAATGTTCCGGGCGAAAGTGAACAACTGCTCGATATCATGCACTCGCTTCTGTATGATCGGCGCGGCGTGTTTTCGGTCAACTTGCCCAACACTGGACAAGCGCCCTATTTGCCTGCCGACGCGGTGCTGGAATGCAACGCCAGCGCGGTCAGCGGTGACTTTGTGGCTTTGATGGCAGACCCTCTGCCGCCCGAATTGATCGCGAAACTGACCGCCAAGATTGCGGCTATCGAACTTACGGTTGATGCGGCCATAACTGGATCGCGGGATCTGATGGTAGCGGCCCTATTGGCGGATGGAACGGTTCAAACCTCTGATAAGGCGGCGGCGCTGGCCGACGATCTGATCGCGGGCCACGCAGAATATCTGCCGCAGTTCGCCTGATCGCCATGCAGAACATTTCCGCAGATCTAACCCGTATGATCGACCTGCCCGGCGTTGGCCCTTGCCCAAGGCCAGTGGATATTGACCAGTTGGTCACTGGATTTATCCGGCTGAAATCCCTTCGGATTTACCGATTCCTGACCGGGGCGACCATTGCGGGCGACAGCGAGGGTGACGAAGTTTACATCCTGCCCTTCGGTGGCGCGGTGCAGATGCAGATCGCCGGCAGAACGCCCCTCGACGTGACGCTTTCCCAGACCACTGGCCCGCATGCGCTGTATATGGCGCCCGACCACAGCTATCGCCTGACGCCCATCGCGGAGGCATTTGTTGCCTATGCGCGGGCCGCCGCAACCGGGCGCGTGGACTGTCATCCGGTTGAAGGCCGCAGCGAGGCAAATGCCGAAGCGCTGTCATTTGTCCTGTCAGATCTTAGTGTTGGCGACGATCTGCCGACGGACAGCAACAAGGAACGCCTGATCCACATCCTGTCAGGGTCAGTTGTTATTTCGGGTCAGACGCTCATCGAAACACAGACCGCAGCCCTATCCATCGGTCGGGTGGGAAGCGTTCGGGCTGTGGATTTTGCGACGGTGCTGATCATCAGCGCCTGATCATCGCAAGCGCTGCACGGCAAGATTTGAAAACAAGAATTGATATCCGGCCCGATCGACCGCCCGATCCGCGACCGAATTTTCGCCATACTTGCCGCCGAACAACCATGCGAAGGCGCGCACGGGATGCCCAAGCTCTCGGACAAAATCCTCTTGCGCGCCGACAATCTCAACTTGCGCAACCGCAGGATCGTCCAGCCCACTTCGGCTGTGGTTTCGGGTATGGCTGCCGACAACATGGTGCGTGTCCAACACCCGCAACTCGTCCCAGGACAAGGCGCTGCGCCCGTCGGCATATTCCCCCGGCACCGTGGTCAGGTTTCGTGTCGCGGCAAAATCCGTCTGTTCACCGGCAGGGCAATCGGAATAGGCCGTCACCGCCATGAACCAGCCCACCAACCCATGCTTTTCCAACAAGGGGCGGGCCAGATCAAAATTGTTGCGGTAGCCGTTGTAAAACACGGGCAAGACCCCGTCGCGACCCATCGGCCAGCGGCCCGTCGCCAGGTATTCGGCCAGATCATCTTCTCTTACCGGCGCATAACGGGCGGCGAGGGCCGCAAACTCACGGTCATAGGTCGCGGCAAGTCTGGCTGGCGTCAGATGATAGTTGACCACGCGCAGGGTTGCGGGTCGCGCGCGGGTCAGCATGGCAGTCGTTGCAGCCGAAAATTGGAAAACAGATATTTGAATCCGGCCTTAACCAGCATCGCATCTGCTCGCGGGTTCAGCCCATATTCGGCACCGTAAAGATAGCAGAATGTGTCCACTTCGGACCCCAGCCCATCCTCCAACTCTTGCTTTGCCACCACGATTTCGTCGTGCAACACGTCGTCGGGGGTATCCGGGAACAGGGCTGTATGGTTGCGCGAATGACAGGCGACCAAATGCCCGCGCGCCTTGGCATTCCGCAACTCGGCCCAATTCAGCGCGATGCGCTCGCCGGGATATTCATCAGGCCCATAGTGCAACTGGTGCCGTGCGGCAAAGATGCGTTGACGGCGGGCGGAAACGTTCAGGAAATGCGACGGGATGAAAAACCATCCGGCAAAGCCAAATTCTTCGAGAATCGGAAGAATGACATCGTAGTTGTCGCGAAACCCTTCGAACAGGATCGGGGCCAGAACGGGTTTGCCGCCGCCCTGCATCAACCCCGCGACCCCCCGGTCGCCCAGCGACGCATAATGCCCGGCACAGGCCGCAATCTCGGCGCGGTACTGCGCGGCACGGGTAGAGGGCGTGGCGTGGTAGTTGATCAGATGAATGGCGCGACCGGTGCGGAATCCAGTGGCGATCTCGGCCGCTGTTTCGGCCGCAGACTTGGGCAGAATGATCATCAGATGGCACCCTCGGCCAACAAGGAAAACGGCTGGTCCAGAAAATGACGGTCCGCCAGAACTTCGATCACATGAGCAATATCCGAGGTGGACAGCGGGCCATTACGGGCTTCCAACGCAACTAGGATGGCTTCAAATTGGGCGGCGAGCGCGGCGCCCGCAGGATCAACGGCGACTGGACCTGCGGTCACGGTCAGATCCTCTGGCACTAGAAACATAGGCACACCGGTTTCGGAATAGACCCGGCGCGACAGGCGCACCATGTCATCCTCAATCGCATCAAGAAAAGCGTCGTCGATGATCATATCTTACCCTTTGACCGCGCCGTCGGTCAGGCCGCGCACGTAATAGCGTTGCAAAAACAGGAAGGTGATCATCACCGGCAGGATCGAAATCGCGAGGGCCGCCTGCTGTAAGGACAAACTTGACTGATCAATGAACGCACCGCGCAACAGATAGATGCCGACGGGAATCGTTTGCAGATCTGGTGCGGTTCGGGTGGCGGTCATGGTCCAGATCACCTCGTTCCACTGGTAAACAAAGATGAAAATACCCAAGGTTGCCAAGCCCGGCAGGACCAGCGGCAAAGCGATGACAAAGAAGATCCGGAACTCACCCGCGCCGTCCAGCCGCGCCGCATCAATCAATTCGTCGGGCAGACCGATGAAGAACTGCCGCATCAGGAAAATTCCGTACCAAGTGACCGAGAAGGGCAGAATGATCGACCAATAGGTGTTCAGAAACCCCGATCCGCCCATGCCCAAGATGTCGTTGCCACCGACCAAGGGGAAGTAGCGCAGGATGAAAAACACCGGGATCAGGAACAAAAAGAACGGAAACATCTGCGCGCCAAGGATCGACTGGAACAGAAAGTCACGCCCCCGGAACCGGAATTTCGCCAAGGCATAGCCAGCCAGGGCCGAGGTCAGCAATTGCAGAACCGTGATGACCACGGTCTGAAAGATGCTGTTCAGCATCCAGCGCGTCATGGGCAATTCGGTAAAGACACGTTGGAAATTGATCCATTGCGGATCGCGCGGCCAATAGGCCGGGGGCTGCATCAGCCGCTCCGCCGGGGTGCGCAGCGCACCAAGGATCATGTCTGCGAAGGGGGCAAGCATCAGGAACGCCCCGAAGGTCAGCAATCCGTATTTCAGGACGGTTCCGGCAAGAGCGATAGGGCTGCGATGTCTGACATGGGCCATCAATGTGCCTCCACCCCGCCACGGCGGAAAACCCGCAACTGGATCAAGGTGATGACAAGGATCACCGCGAAAAGGATAAAGGCGACTGCCGATGCCCGGCCCATGCGAAGATCGGCAAAGGCCATCTGGTACATGTACAACCCCGACACCGTGGTGGACCGCATCGGCCCTCCATTGCCGTCCGTCAACACCAGCATCAAGGCAAAGTAGCTAAGGCCGGAAATGAAATTGGTGATCAGTACGAACAGTGTGGTCGGCATCAGCAATGGCACGGTGATCTGAAAGAACAACTGACGCTCGCCCGCGCCGTCCAGCCGCGCCGCCTCATAGTAGCTTTCGTCGATATTGGCCAAACCTGCGGAAAACAGCAGCATGTTGTTGCCCAGCTGCATCCAGACAAAGATCAGCACAACCGAAGTCAGGGCCAGCGAAGGATTGGTCAGCCAGCCAGGGGCGCCCAAACCCAAAAACGCCAAGGCCCGGTTCAACAAGCCATATCTATCATCCAGCACGAATTTCCAGATATAGGCGACCGCCACAACGTTTGTGATCATCGGCAGCCAGTAGATCGACCGCCATAGGGTCTGGCCTCGCGACCGGGTGAACGCATAGGCCAGAACCATCGCCAGCGGCACACCGATCACAATGGATGCCCCGGCAAAGTACATCGTGTTCCAGAAAGTCTGCCAAAAGACGGGATCCTTGGTCAGGACATAGACATAGTTGTCGATCCCGACCCAACGCGGCGGCGACAAGCTGTCCCACTTCGTCAGGCTGATATAAGCGGCATAAATCAGTGGCAGGATGAAAAATATCACCGCAAACAGCAGCACCGGCGCCATCATCAACCAGGGCGCCACTCTTTTGGACCCAAGCCAGCCAGACAACCCCAACCGCTTGGCCTTTGGGTAGATAAGATCAGGATAGCGGATCGCACCTGATTGTGCAGCAGAAGGTGTCATGTCAGTCATTTCTTGCCCCCTTCTGCTGCACGGATCAGGTGCGTTGTGATTTACGGCTGCTCGCTCAGGATCGCGGTGACTTCGGCATCAGCCGCAGCCATTGCATCCTCGGCCGTCATAATGCCGGCCCAGACCTGTTCGATATAGCCGCGAAGTATGGCGTCATTTTCCGAAGCCTGCCAGATATTTGGCTGACTTTTTGCGGCACCGCTTTCAATGGCCGAAACGAAGGTCACGCTGAAGCTGTCGGAGGTGTCCATTTTGCCCAGATCCGCAAGATTGCCGGAAAACGCCCCGAGTTTGTTCAGCATGTCGCTGGTGCAAGAAAGATCCGCGCCGTCCTGCGCCTCGTTCAGCCAGCGCAGCAGTTCCCAGCTTTCAGCCGGCGCATCCGAGGTGCTGTCCACCGCCCAAAGGAAGGAATACAGCATCGTCCCCGGCGCGCCGCCATTGTTTGGAATCGGTGCGATGCCAACGGTTGCCTCGAACTCATCGCCATAGACCGACTGAAGTTCGGCCTTGTTCCAGTTCGCCATGATCGCCATTGCGGCGGTGCCAGCGACGAAATCGTCGGTAATGTTGGTGTTCGACGTGATCCCTTCGGAGAACAGGGCAGCCTGCCGCTTCAGGATCTCGATCGATTCGGGCGAGGTAAAGTTGGTCGTCCGGAAATCGTCCGAATAGGGGGCGACGCCTGCGGCGAACATCTGGCTGTAATAGACATGGACCGCCTGGGACACCGAGGGTCCATAGACATAGCCAGCCCGGTCGATCACGCCCTGATCGTTCTTTGTGGTGATCGCTGCGGCAATGTCATGCAATTCCTGCCAAGTCGCCGGGGGTGCTGTGAAACCGGCTTCAGCCAGAAGTTTCTTGTTGTAGAACAGCTGATAGACCGACAACTCGGTCGGGATGCCCCACAGCGTGCCGTTGATGGTTGCGGCCCCGACCGTGCCCGCACCATAGCTGGCGCGAATCCAGTCCTGAACCTCGGCCGGCGGTTCGGCAAGTGTCCCGGCTGCGGCCAATTGCGGCGCCCAGATCGAATAGATGTTATAGATATCGGGTGACGTGCCACCAACACGCGAGGTCAGGATGGTTTGCAGGAAGTCGCCATAGGCGGCCTGCTGGAATTCGATGGCGATCCCGGGATGCGTCGCTTCAAATGCGTCGAAGCAGGCCAGCAACGGTGCCATCTGCTCTTCGTTGTAGTGGGTCGCTATCTGGATCGTCTTGACCTCTTGCGCCAAAACGCCGCCCAGCGTCGTCGTCGCCAACAAGGCCGCCGCCACTGTGCTGTTTCTGAGAATGATCGACATCTATCTCTCCCCAAGGTGTGGGCCGTTTCGGCCCGGTTTCATCTGTCTTGAAGGTGAGCGTATCACGATAACGTCAAATTCCAACTTTTTTCTGCGCGGTTTTGCGCGATTTACAAAACCGTCTGTGGAGCGACATTTGATCAAGGATTTGCAGGATTTTCGGCGCCTCATGGCAGGCAGACCTGCCGGTTTTCGCGGCGGAATACGAATCGCAAGCATTTTCGCGCAATTGACTGTTTACTTTTGATCGTTATCGGTTAGCCTTCGGTGAAAGCACAAGCAGCAAGGAGCAAGGGTTGAAATGGGCACTGTCACCTTGCGCAACCTTCGCAAAACCTTTGGCATCCTGGACATCATCAAGGGCGTCAGCATCGACATCGCGGATGGAGAGTTCGTGATTCTGGTCGGTCCCTCGGGCTGCGGTAAGTCCACCTTGTTGCGCATGGTCGCGGGCCTGGAAGATGTGACCAGCGGCGATCTGGCGATTGATAATGTCGTTATCACCGATGTCGCCCCCAAAGACCGTGACATCGCGATGGTGTTCCAGAACTACGCGCTTTACCCCCATTTCACCGTCGAAAAGAACATGGGCTTCTCGCTCAAGCTTGCGGGTGTGCCCAAGGATCAGATCAAGACGCAAGTCGCGGCGGTGGCGGAATCGCTGGGCCTGACCGACTACTTGCACCGTTACCCAAAGGAACTGTCGGGCGGTCAACGCCAGCGTGTCGCCACTGGCCGTGCCATTGTGCGCAACCCGAAAGTTTTTCTATTTGACGAGCCGCTGTCAAATCTGGATGCCAAACTGCGGGTCCAGATGCGGTCTGAAATCCGCAATTTGCAGAAACGGTTGGGGGTGACCACGATCTATGTCACCCATGATCAGATCGAGGCGATGACGATGGCCGACAAGATCGTCGTCCTGCGCGCCGGATTGGTTGAACAAATAGGCACGCCGCTGGACCTGTATGATCACCCCGCCAACACTTTCGTCGCTACGTTCATCGGGTCGCCTGCAATGAACCTGATGGAAGGTCGCGTGCAAAACGGCGAAGTGCAGCTTTTTGCCGATTTTACCATTCCCCTACCAACGGGCATCGCTGCTGATGCCCGCATGACCATAGGTCTGCGCCCCGATCACACGGTCGTCTTGCCGGTTAAGACCCAAGGCGCGTTTGCGGCCGAGGTGGTCTCGTTCGAGGTAACAGGCAGCGAGACGATGCTGTTTGTCGCCAAGGATGGCCATCCGTTGACCATTGTGACCAAGGACCGGCTGACCTTGACCCCAGGCGAGATCGTTTGGGTAAAACCCGATGTGACCCGCGCCCATTTCTTCGCCGCCGACGGCACCCGCGCCAAGGGTACATACTAAGATGATCCCTGCCCACCTTCTGGTCATCTCTGACAGCTTGCAAAGCTTGCCCAAAGCGATGGCAGAGCTTGCCACCTCGGGGCACAAGATCACCCATGTGCGGGATCTGATTCCGTTTGGCCAGATCGCGGCGTCGGGAATGGCTGATTTGTCCAGCGTTGACGGGATCGTCATGGGCCGGGTCATGGGGATTGATGCAACCGCGCTTGATCTGGTGCCGCGGGTGCGGGTGATTGCGCTTCACACCTCGGGGACCGACAACATCGACCTTGATGCAGCAACCGCGCGTCGCATTGCCGTAACCAACGTCAAAGGCGTCAATGCCGAACAATGCGCCGAGTTCTCGATCGGGTTGATGTTGGCGATCACCCGTCAGATCCGGCGTGGCGACATCGCCATTCGGGCTGGTCGCTGGGCCGCAGACACGCAGGGCAGTCTTGACGTTTACGGGGCCACGTTTGGCATGATCGGGTTGGGCCAGATCGGGCGCGCCGCCGCCCGCCGCGCCGCCGCCTTTGGGATGAAGATCATCTGTCACACCCGCACACCAGACCCACAGATCGGGGCCGAATTGAACATTGACTACCTGCCGCTTGACGCGGTCATGGCGCGGTCGGATGTGGTCAGCCTTTATGCCTCGCTGACCCCTGAAACCCGCGGGATGATCGGCGCACGGGAAATTGCGCTGATGCCGCGCCATGCCTTTGTGGTGAATATTGCCCGGGGGGAACTGATCGACGAGGCCGCCCTGACCGCGGCCCTGATTGACGGGCGCATTGCCGGGGCGGCTTTGGATGTGTTCGAAACCGAACCGCTGATCCACAGCCCGCTGTTCGCCTTGGATAATGTCATTCTTACGCCGCATCAGGCGGGGCTGACGCATAACGCCAAATCTGGCGCGGCTGTGGGCGCAGTGCGCAATGCCTTGGCCGTGCTGTCCGGGCAAATCCCGCCCAACCTAGTAAACACTCCCAACCAAAGTGGTGGCCCGAAATGAACGGAAATGTCACCTGGCGAGAGCTTCTGAGCCAGCCCGACAGCTGGGACCGTCTGATCGGCCGGCTGCAAAGCGGTGCGTTGGGCTTGCCAGTCGATCCCAAGGGCTTTGACGAGTTTTTGCTGTTGGGGTCGGGGACGTCCTACTATCTGGCCCTGACCGTCGCGGATTGGATGCGCCGCCGCGGCTTGACTGCCCGCGCCGTCCCCTCTTGCGAGGTGATGCTTGACCCCTTCGAATCGCGCCCTTCCACCGCGCGCCGGCTGGCCATCGGCTTTAGCAGGTCGGGAAACTCTACCGAACTTGTGCTGGCCAACCGCAAGATTGCCGCCGCTGGCTTCGTCACGCTTGGGATCAGTTGCACCGCCGGCAGCGACCTTATGATCGAAGCGCACCATGGCCTGCTGATCACCGAAGGGCACGAAGACGGGCTGGTCATGCTGCGCTCTTTCACCTCGATGTTGATCGCCGCGCAGTGGTTGTTTGGGGATATGGCCGACCGCGCCGCGCTGGCCAAGTTGCCCGCCGCCGGTCGCCAAATGTTGGGTCAGGAAAGCGCCCTGCGCAACCTGGCCGACAGCGCCGCCTTTGACCGTTTCGTTTTCCTTGGTTCTGGCTCCTCGTACCCGCTGGCGCTGGAATCGGCGCTGAAAATTCAGGAAATGGCCATCGCCACCTCAGAAGCTTATCATAGCCTCGACTACCGCCACGGCCCGAAAGCCTGCGCCAATGCCGAAACAGTGGTTGTCCTTTTCGCCTTGTCGGACCGGGCGCATGGTCTGGCTTTGGCCCGTGACATCAAGGCGTTGGGTGCCAAAGTTGTCGTGATCGGCAACGACGCCACGGCCTATCAGGGGATAGCAGATCTGACCTTGGCGCAGGACACCGCAGTTGATGATGCCGCAGCGTCAGCGGTTCTGATGCTGCCGGTGCAGATCTTTGCCTTTGCGACCGCCCTGCGTCGGGGTCAAAACCCCGACGCCCCGGTGAACCTGTCCAAAGTGGTGCTGTTCTAACTCCGACCCACTGACATAGCAGCCCGCGCGTCCTAGGCAGACAATACCCGCAACACGACATCGTTCAGCAATTTCGGCAGAACGTCAAAGGCATAGCCAACATGCATCCGTTCCAGCGGGGTATGATAATCGCGCCCCCAAGGTCCGATATTGATCGTCGGAATGCCCGCCGGAAGATTGGCATCGGGCCAGCAAACCGCCGTCTCCCAA
Organism: Paracoccaceae bacterium; assembly: GCA_031385345.1. Lineage (GTDB taxonomy): Bacteria > Pseudomonadota > Alphaproteobacteria > Rhodobacterales > Rhodobacteraceae > CAIYZT01. The sequence continues at coordinate 13,403 of JANNBI010000120.1, forward strand.
AGCGGAGTATTTGCGGCGACGATGGACAAAGAGGCGGGATCAGCCTCACCAAAAAAGGACATGTCCGAAATTCCGGCAAAGTAATCGCTGACGGTCACGGGCGCACCTGCGGACTTTGCCGCCGCCTGCAGGGCGCGTTTCAGCGCCACACCCTGATCCGATTCGGTAAGTGCCGTCGAAAGATAGGGAATGGAGCCAAAGCCGGTCACCACCGCCGGTCCCGCCAGCCCACTGGCCGCCCAGACAGTTTCGGTTGCGCGGCGACATCTTTCGGGCAGCGGTAAACTGGCATCCGCTTGATCCGCCAGACGGACCAAGATCGCCGGCTCAAGCCGCTTTGCACATTCCAGAACCTCGGAAAATCGGATGATTGGTACCGACGGCAGCCGTATTCCATCCCCGGCCCGCGCGCCAAGCCGGTCCAGAACATCCGCAATCGCCGTTTGGCACAAAGCGTCGAAGGCGGTCAGAATCTCTGCCGGGGTTCGGCGGTAGAAGATGACATTCCAGGTGGCAAAGGCGCTGGCGGGTGTGGTGACGTCATACCCCGACTTGCCGTCGCGCAGGCTTAGCAGGCTGGGCGGTGTTCCCTTTTGTCCCGAAAAACTGTCGGTCAAATCCGCCGACCATTCTACCTGCGCGACAATCGCCGCCAAGATCACCGCGGCATTGATGCCGTTCAAGGGAAAGCCGCTGTGCGTTGGAACGCCGACAACAAAAGCGGTCGGCAACACCTTTCCCACGGTTCCGGTTGCAATTGCCCGTCCGGCGCTGCCGTCGCCATTGTCCGCGATGGCGTCCAAATTGATCGCCGCCACGATGCTGATCTGGCGGTCAGCTGCAATATAGGCCAACCTTTGCGCCGCCGCGCGCGCCCCGGCACTGGCATTTTCTTCGTCCGGAACCGCGATAAACAGCAGATTTCCCTTTGGCGCCGAGGTCGCTGCAAACTGCTCCGCCACCGCAAGTCCGGCGGCAAGCCCGGCTTTCATGTCCAGCAAACCACGTCCGGGCAGAAAGTCGTCGCCGGAAAAATCCGCTTTGGCCAAGATTTCAGCGGGGGTTTGGGCCGTCTGGTCCAGCCGCAGCCGTAAGGCCCGCAACAACTCCACAGGCTTTATCGCCAGATCCCGCAGGTCGCCGTAATCTTGGGTCGTCACGGTGTCAAAATGGCCAGTCAACAGCACGGTCTGCTGCCCGGTTCCACGCAGAAACATCGCGACGCAGTGGCGCGGATCGCCCTTGGCGACCGGAATCGTCCAGATCTCGGCACTGCCAAACACGGGATTGCTCTGCAATTCCTCTGCCAGCCAGGGACCGAAACTTGCCTCGTCCTCGGTGCCTGTCACGCTGGGACGTTCGGTCAAGTGAATGGCCCAAAACCGACTGCGGGCATAAAGATCGACGGTCATTGATGGACTTTCCTGGATGTGTTCGGGTTGCGGTAGGTGATCCGGCCACCGCAGATCGTTAGTGCGACGTGCAAGGTGTCGATTTTTCCATGTGGAGTTGACGCGATGTCGCCGTCCAGCAGGGTCAGGTCTGCAAGATATCCCGGTTTCAGCATTCCGCGACGTTGTTCGCAATGGCTTGCCCAAGCGCCGCCGATTGTATAGGCGGCAAGCGCGTCGTTCAGGCCGATACGTTCATCGGCCAAATCGTCCCGCCATTTTGGCCGGGTCAAATGCGCTTGCAGCCCGCGCAGAACCGAGACATCGGCCACAGGCCAGTCCGATCCAAAGACCAGAGGCGCCCCAAGGCTGGCACAGCGAAAAGCATCGGCCCAGCGGTCCTTCCCAATGATGCTGGCCACGGGTTCCATCGGAAAATCCATTGCGCCCGGCACATGCGCCGGTTGAAGTGAGGCAACGATGCCGTTTTCCGCAAGTCGGGGCAGGTCGGCGGGGTCGATCAGTTCGATATGTTCGATCCGGTGCCGGCTGTCGCGGGGGCCATTTGCAACGCGGGCGGCGGCATAACCGTCGATGGTCGCCCGAACCGCGCCGTCCCCAATCGCATGAACAGCAATTTGCAGGCCACGTTTGTCAGCCTCTGTCGCGATCTGGGCAAAACGCTCGGACGTAAAAAGCGGTGCGCCCCGCACCCCCGGCGCGCCCGGATAGTCGTGTAGGGTAAACGCGGTTCGACTGTCCAAGACCCCATCAAGAAACATTTTGACCAGCCCGCCGCGCAACCAATCGTCCTGCCAGTCGCGCATCATAGCGCTGGCCTTGTTCAGATCCGGCAGATCCATATGCGGCTTGAAGTGAAAGGCAATCTGCACGCGGATCGGCAAGTCACCTTGGGTATGTAGTTCGGACAACAAGGATAAAGTGTACAGGTTTCCATCCATATTCACCGCGCTGGTGATCCCCTGCGCCGCCAGATGGTGAGCTGCCGCGCGCAGCATGCCCCGGTCGGTGGCGCGGTCGGACTTCGAAGGTGCCGGATCCGGCTCTTCTCCGGTTGACAGCCCAAGCGCCGCGCGGTCCTGTCCCGCCAGCGACAAGATGCGGGCAAAGGCGCCCGGCTCGCGCAACTCTCCGGTGGCCAATCCGTCGGCCCCCATGACAATTTCGGACCCTTGAGGGGTGTTCTGCCCGTTGAGCATCCCGCAGGCCGTCAGGGCGGCCGTATTCGCCCAAACGGTATGATGGTCACCGGACATCACGGCCAGCGCACAGTCCGAAAGGATGTGGTCCAGATAGGCGCGCGGGCTTTTCGCCACGAAAACCGCATAATCGACGCCTTGAACCAACAGGATCGCGCGCATCGGATTTTCGTTCGCATAGTGTCGGATCGCATCCCCGATATCCCGCCCTGGGACGGTCTTGGACAGATCAAGATTACCCAGTTCGGATCCACCCAAAAACAAATGGCAGTGGCTGTCGAAAAACCCCGGCAGCAACGTGCCGCCGTGACCGTGGATGGTCACCGTCTCTGGGCCCACTAACGAAGAGATCTCGGTTTCGGACCCGACCGCGATGATGGTTTCACCTTGCAAAGCAATGGCTTGTGCCATCGGGCGCGCAGGATCCATGGTAATCGCCTGCACGTTCAAAACGACAAGATCGGCAAATCCGTTGGGCCTGACGGGGTGCAAATGGGGATCCAGTTTAGAGGGGCGCTGTTGCCATCCTGACCATAGATCACGGTCAGGACAGGCTGCCAAGTCGGTATCTTGGATGGCAGGATGTGGCCTTCGACGACCGGAGACAACGGGCTGCTGCCTTTGCTGTTTTGCTCCGACTCTGCCAAAAATGCTTGGGTTCGAGGCGACCGGAAAAGTCGTCGCAATCTGTTTCCCAGCCGATCGCCCACGACCAAACGCTCGCAACGTCAGGCTGCATGTCAGGGGCTGTATCGTGCCGTTGGCACGTCATTTGGAACCCTCACGCTAGAATTGGCGGCCTAAGTATCGGGCAGGGATAAGTAGATGCCCGCCAGGTTGGTGGAAATCAAACAATGCCGTTTCGCTTAGGGTCGCAGACCGACTGTCATTGATTGACACGAAACGCCGTCAAAGCGAACGGTCATCCTTAAAGATCGCTGCTAACGGATCTTGCCGAACACCCCGACCAACTGCCCGCACAATCAATCCCTGAAAATAGCCTATGCCACCTGATCCAGCCAGTCGCGAAAACTGTCCACCACTTCGATCTGGCTTTCCACAAGGTAAGGCGCCGCCGGATACGCGCCGCCATGCACGTCGTCGGCAAAGGCCCGCATGGCAGTGACCCGCAGGGATTGCAAACGGTCCTGCTCGGCGGCGAAATCGGTATAACGCTTGGCGTGACGCGGCACGCGGCCCCTGTTTTGGCCCAGCACATCATCGCTGAACAGATATTGGGCGTGGCCCGACGCGCCCGCTCCCATCGAGATCAGGAACAGATTTGTCTTTTCGGCAATAGCTTGGGTGATCGCGTGGGGAACCACCTCAATTTCGACGGCGAAGGCTCCGGCCCGTTCGGCGGCCTTGCATTGGTCCCAAACCAGTTTTGCACTGTCGAGCGTTTTGCCCACCGCCTTGAACCCACCGGTCCAGGTGGCTTTGGACGGAATCAACCCGACATGTCCACAAACCGGCAAACCATGGTCGGTCATCGCGCGGATCGTTGCCATCGACCCGGAGCAATAAAACGCATCTGCCCCGTGCTTGAACAACGGAAAGGCCCATTTCAGAAAATCATCCGCCGTACCGATTTCATAGAAATTGTCGCCGGGGAAAATGAAAGCATCCGGCGCCACATCGCGAAAACGCCGATCGAACACCATAGAGGGCGGGACGGACAGAAGTTCGACCCCGGCCTTGGCAGCGGCCTCGGCCTCCTCCAGCGATTCCACCCGCAGCATCGCGAACTGATACTTGCCGCGCTGATCCAGCAGGTCTTTGACGGTCAAGCGGGCCATCTTACGACACCTCGATCAGAACGCGGTCGCCGTCAACTTTGACCGCAAAGGTCTTCAGGTTCACGCAGACCGGCGCACGTTTCGCCTCGCCAGTGCGATAATCAAACTGGCCGTTGTGCTTTGGGCATTCGATCAGAAAATCCATCACCAACCCGTCGCATAGATGCACCTGCTCATGGCTGCACAACCCGGCAGTGGCGTAAAACTTACCATCAACGCCATGGTAAATCGCATAAGTCGCGCCGCCGTGGTCAAAGCGGATCAAATCCTCTTTGTCGATGTCATCAGTGGCGCAGGCGTCTATCCATTGGGGCATGATCTGTCCTTATTGGGCGGCGGATGTGGCGGGCATCATGCCCGGCACATAAAGATGAAAGTCCTCGCGGTAGGGCTTGGCGGTTGGCGGCAGGTCGCGCTTGATAAAGTAATCCTCGGATGACAGCTGCCGCTTCAACGCGGGCCACATCTCGGCAAAGCCCGCCGCGATGGACCGGCTTGGCGCAGGAAGGTCAGCCGTCACGATCTCATGCAGGCGCGGCAGGGCGTGATAGGGCACCATCGGGAACATATGGTGTTCGACGTGATAGTTCATGTTCCAATAGATAAAGCGGCTGACCGGGTTCATAAGGACCGTCCGGCTGTTCAGGCGGTGATCGACCACGTTGTCGGCCAGACCACCATGCTGCAACAATCCGGTCATCACATGGTGCCAGGCCCCATAAATCCGGGGCAGGCCAATGACCATCAAGGGCAAGACCGACCCGGACCAGACCGCCAGCGCCAAAGTACCCGCATAGATTGCCAGATGGATCCGGGCGACACGCCGCACTTTGGTCCATTCGCTTTGCGGAACAAAAGTTCTCTCATTGGCTGTCGGGCCGGAAAGGGCGTTGCGGATCAGGTTGGGGAAGAAAGTGATCACGTCGATGATGCCGAAAAAATTCACGATCAGTTTGGCGAACATTGTCGGACGCATGATGGCGATTTCGGGGTCGCGTCCGACGATATAGGTTTCTGAATGGTGGCGAGCATGGCTCCACCGCCAGGTGGCCGAGTTTCGCATGATCATGAAGGACGAAATCTGGTAAACCGCGTTGTTCATCCAGGGTGTGCGAAAGGCTGTGCCGTGGCCGCATTCATGCCAGCGGGAATCGCTGGCCGATCCGTACAACACACCGTAGGCCAGCCAGAACGGCGCCGACCACCAGCTTGGCCACAAGGCGATCCCGATCCCGGCGAAAACCAGCATCAACCCATACAGCACCACCGAGTCGCGAATGGCCGAGCCGTCGCTGCGCGCCATCAGATCCTTCATCACCTTGCGCGGCACGTCGGTGTGATACCATTCGGCAGCGGTCAGCCCGCTATCGACGGCGCGGGTCGCATCCGCCCCAAAGGGGTTATAGTCTCGCTGTCCCATGTCCTTCGCCCTCTGTCCCGTCACCATATCCAAGCTGACGCGATCATAACCCCCGGCGGTACGATTCCCCTAGATCCAGGGTTGCAAGTTTCATCAAAGGCCATCACAACTATGGTCTGAATGATGTACTTTCGTCAGAGGGGCCATGGCGCGCCGGACCACAATTCATGACGTCGCCCGAGAAGCCGGGGTTTCGACAGCCACGGTTGACCGGGTTCTGAACGCGCGCGAAAAAGTGCGCGAGGATACCGCACGTCGGGTGTATGAAGCGGCCAGGTTGGTGGGCTATCATGCCACGCCGCTGATCGGGCAAAGAGTGCATACGGATCTGCCGCGCCTGCGATTAGGCGTCGTGCTGCACAAAGAAAAGCAAGCCTTTTACCAGACCTTCAAGGCCGAGATAGAGCGTGCGGTCGCCCAAGCGACAGGTTTGCGCGCCTCGGCCATTATTGAATTTGCGCCTTCACAAACCCCGGCGGATTTCGCGGCGCTGATGGATGGGATGGCGACACGCGTTGATGCCATTGCCGCCACTGCTGTCACCCATCCGGACGTGACCGAGGCGGTCAGTCGGTTGAATGCAAAGGGTATTCCCTGCTTTGCCTTGCTCAATGATTTTGCCCAAGGCGTTCGCCAGAATTATCTGGGCCTTAACAACATGAAAATCGGCAGGATTGCCGCCCATTTGATCGCCCAAACCAGCCATCAGCCCGGAAAGATTGCGGTTTTCGTCGGTGGCTATCGCTGGCACGGGCATGAACTGCGCGAGACCGGGTTCCGCAGCTATTTCCGTGAATATGGCCCCCAATTTACCGTCCTCGACACCCTTGTGAACCTTGAGACGCGTCAATTGACCTATGAGGCGACGCTGGATCTTTTGAACCGGCATCCCGATCTGCGCGGGATCTATTGTGCGGGCGGTGGAATGGAAGGCGCCATTGCCGCCCTGCGTGAAGTGCGCCAACCCGGTGACGTTCAGTTGATCGTGAACGAACTGACGCCTGAAAGCCGGGCCGCTTTGATTTCGCGCCATGTGGGTATGGCGATTGCCACGCCGCTGGGTCGGCTGTGTGCCGATCTGGTGACTTTGGCCGCCGAGGCAGTTCGCGACGGAATCACCCCTTTGCAAGGCCAACACTTCTTGCCGCCGGACCTGTATCTGCCGGAGTCGGTCTGACCGCTTACTGACGAAATTCAATCAGAACTATTTGCTCATACCGTCATGATTGATGGAAAAGCCTGCACCGCCAATTGACCTGTGACCAATCCCCAAACATGGTCAGCGCTTACCACCGCAGCGAAAGGGGAGATCTTGCGATGACATCATTCGCACTGAACCATATGACGGTCGCCCGCCTAAGCTATGTCCAGCTTTTGGATCTGGCCGCGACACTGGGCTGCATCGGCGTAGAGGTTCGCAATGATCTGCCCCAAACGCTTTTTGACGGCATGACCCCCTCCGATGCGGGCGCTCTGGCCCGCAGCAAGGGTCTGCGCCTTTTGGCGGTGGCAGAGGTCAAGAGGTTCAACGATTGGTCCGACACCAAAGCCACCGAAGCTTTGGCACTGATGAAAATCGCCCAGTCCGCGGGGGCCGAGGCCGTCAGCCTGATCCCTCGCAATGACAATCTGGGAATGGGAAACGGCGAACGGCAGGCGGCCTTGCGCGTGGCGCTGAAAGCTTTGCAGCCGATGCTGGAAGATCACGGTCTGATCGGCATGGTTGAACCTCTGGGATTTGAGATTTGCGCCTTGCGCTCCAAATCCGAGGCGGTTGAGGCGATCGATTCCATCGGTGGCAAAGGCCGATTCAAGCTGGTGCATGACACCTTTCACCATACCTTGGCGCATGGTGGGCCCTTTTTCCCTGAACATACCGGCATCATCCATATCTCGGGTGTGGTCGATCAGACCTTCACCTTGGGGAAAATGACCGACGCTCATCGTATTTTGGTGGATGGCGCGGATCGACTTGGAAACGTCGATCAGATCGTTGCCTTGCAAGCCATGGGCTATGCCGGCCCCATCAGTTTTGAAGCCTTCGCCCCGCAGGTTCATGCCAGCACGTCGCTGTCCGCCGACCTTGCGACCTCTATCCAGTTTATCCGCGACGGGATGGCCCGCAAAGCGGCCTGAGACGCGCATAAAACAGGGGCCAATGATTTGGGAAGCCCCTCCGGCAAAATCACGGATGTGCCGGACATCCATCAAGGGAGAGAGACCATGAAAAAGACCCTGCTTGCCGCCAGCCTTGGCGCGCTGATGTCCACCACGGCCATGGCCGACGGGATCGGCGTTTCGATGGCATTGTTTGATGACAACTTTTTGACCGTTCTGCGCAACGGCATCCAAAGCCAGGCCGATGCCGCGGGCCTGTCGGTGCAGATCGAGGATGCACAGAATGATGTGGCCAAGCAGTTGGACCAGATCAACAACTTCATCGCCTCGGGTGTGACCGCGATCATCGTGAACCCGGTTGACACCTCGGCCACCCAAGCGATGTCGGATGCCGCCGCGGCTGCCAACATTCCGCTGGTCTATGTGAACCGTCAGCCGATCAACGTTGACACGCTGCCCGACAATCAGGCTTTCGTGGCCTCGAACGAAGTGGACAGCGGGACACTGGAAACCATCGAAATCTGCGCGCAGTTGAAGGCCGCAGGCAAGGACAAGGCCAATGTCTATGTAATGATGGGCGAATTGTCGAACCAGGCCGCCGTGCAGCGGACCGCGGACATTCACGACGTGATGGCTGCGGGCAAATGTGCTGTCGAACTGACGATCATCGACGAGCAGACCGCGAACTGGAGCCGTGATCAGGCCCAAAGCCTGATGACCAACTGGCTGTCGGCAGGCACTCCGTTTGATGGCGTCATTGCCAACAACGACGAAATGGCGATCGGGGCGATTCAAGCGATGAAGGCTGCGGGCATCGACATGGCGACCGTTGTTGTCGGCGGCATCGACGCGACGCAGGACGCATTGGCGGCCATGCAGGCGGGCGATCTGGACGTGACCGTGTTCCAGAACGCCGCCGGTCAAGGCGCTGGTGCCTTGGACGCTGCCACCAAACTTGCCGCCGGTGAAGCGGTTGAACAGAAGGTCTATATTCCGTTCGAACTGGTGACCGCCGCAAACGTGGCTGACTACGCGGCCAAAAACTGATCTTCTTGGTTCCAAGGTGATTATGGGGCGGCAGTCTTTGCCGCCCCGCTTTCCGCAGTCCCAGAAAGGGAATCCCATGGCACAATCATCGCATGGCATCGGAGGCCTGACCTACGATCCGGCCAAGAAGGCCAGACCGCCCGAACTGAACGTGCTGATGGCGCTTGTGCTGATCACCGCTGCGTTCGAACTGATCGGCCGCGTGTTCATGGGCGACAGCTTCTTGTTCAACACCCGCGACACGGTGGATACGATCCTTAACTGGCAGCGGCTGAACATCATCGTCCTGCAAGTGTCGATCGTCGGCATCATCGCGCTGGGGGTGACGCAGGTCATCATCTCGGGCGGAATTGACTTGTCGTCGGGGTCCGTCGTCGGCGCTACGGCCATGATCGCGATGAGCTTTGCACAGACCGCACTGGTCAACGGTAACCCGAACCCCAAGGCGATTTTTGGGGATTGGGCCATGGATTTGCCGGTTTTGATCCCGGTTCTGGTCGGGCTTGGCTGCGGGTTGGTGGCTGGGTTGGTGAACGGCGCGTTGGTGGCTTACACTCGCATCCCGCCCTTCATCGCCACGCTGGGAATGATGGTTTTCGCGCGCGGCATGTCCCGTTGGTGGTCGAACGGCAACCCGGTGTCCTTTCCAACCGAAAGCTATGCGGCGATTGGCAAGGGCATGACGCCCGTTGCGATCTTTGTCGGCCTTGCCATTCTGTTTCACTTGGTTCTGACCCAAACCAAATACGGCAAGCATTGCTACGCCGTCGGGTCGAACGAGCAAGCCAGCCGCATGTCGGGGATCAAGGTCAACAACCACAAGGTTCTGGTCTATACCATCGCCGGAATGCTCGCCGCTCTTGCCGCCGTTGTCTTGTCCTCCAAAAACCTGACGGCGCAGGCCGGGATGGGGGTCATGTACGAACTTGACGCCATTGCCATGGCCGTCATCGGCGGCATCAGTCTGCAAGGCGGTCGCGGGTCGATCCTTGGCACCGTGCTGGGTGCGCTGATTTTCGGGGTGATCATCTCGGGCTTCACCTTCTTGAAGCTCGACGCATATTATCAGGAAATGGTGAAGGGCGTGATCATCGTCGGTGCTGTGGTCCTTGACCAATGGCGCCAGCAACGTCGCGGACGGGGGTAAACGCCATGACCGACATCATTCTTGAAACGCACGGTCTGACCAAACATTACGGCGGCGTTCAGGCCCTGTCCGACGCCAGTTTTGTCCTGCACCGGGGTGAACATGTGGCGATCATGGGCGACAATGGCGCGGGGAAATCAACCTTTGTGCGCCAGTTGACCGGGGTAGAACAGCCGACGCGCGGCAAGATCGTCTTTGACGGGGTTGAGCATACCTTCGGCAGCCCAATCGAAGCGCGCGAAGCAGGAATTGAAACCGTGTTTCAGAACCTCGCCCTTGCCGATGATCTGGACGTGCCCTCAAATCTGTTTCTGGGGCGAGAGAAGTTTTTGTTCAAACTCGGACCATTCTCGATCCTCGACAAAAAGGCGATGCGAGAGGCAACGACGCAGGCACTGATCAAAACCGGGGTGAAAATCCCCAACCTGATGAACACAATTCGCAATATGTCGGGGGGCCAACGGCAATGCGTGGCGATTGCCCGCACCGCCGCGTTCAAATCCAAACTGGTGATCATGGATGAACCCACCGCCGCCTTGGGGGTCCAAGAGACCGCGCAGGTGGAAAACATCATCCGTACCCTGAAAACCGCCGGCGAGCCGCTGATCCTGATCAGTCACAACATGCGTCAGGTGTTCGATCTGGTGGACCGGATCGTTGTCTTTCGGCGGGGCCGTATCGTGGCCAATCTTCGCAAAGAAGATACCAGCGGTCAGGATGTGGTTTCTTACATCACCGGGGCCAAGACCGGCGCGGAATACGAAGGCGCTGCCTGACCCCGAATATTCGATCCGCCTGTCAGGGCTATCTTGGGGCCGATAGGCTCTCTGACACACCTAACCAATCAGCCAAATCGGGCACGGCCCGTTTCAAGGAATGACCACCATGACACTTCGTTTCGCCATTCTTGGGGCTGGCCGCATCGGGCAAGTCCATGCCCGCGCCGTTGCCGGAACACCCGGTGCCAAACTTGTCGCCATCGCTGATCCGCTGGTCGCAGCGGCCGAGGCGGTGAAAGCCGCCTATGACTGCGACATTCGCAGCATCGACGCGATTGAGGCTTCTGCTGATATCGACGCCGTGGTGATCTGCACCCCCACCGACACCCATGCCGACCTGATTGAGCGGTTTACCAAGGTCGGTAAGGCCGTGTTCTGTGAAAAACCGGTCGATCTGTCGGTGGCGCGGGTTCAGGCCTGCGTGAAGGCGGTGGCAGCCAACAAAGGGACGGTCATGGTCGGCTTCAACCGCCGGTTTGATCCTGATTTCATGACATTGAAGGCCACGATTGACGCCGGAACCATCGGCGCCGTCGAAATGATCACCATCACCAGCCGTGACCCCGGCGCGCCACCTGCCGACTACATCACCCGTTCCGGCGGGATTTTTCGGGACATGACGATCCATGATTTTGACATGGCGCGCTGGCTGCTTGGCGAAGAGGTAGAGACGGTTCAGGCCGCCGCCTCGGTTCTGACCGACAAGAAAATCGCAGAGTTGGGCGATTTTGACAGCGTCAATGTCATCCTGCGCACCGCGACGGGCAAGCAGGCGATCATCACCAACACCCGCCGCGCCACCTATGGCTATGATCAACGTGTGGAAGTTCTGGGCTCGGCTGGGATGGTCTATGCCCAAAACCAAAGCGAAAATCGGGTGGTCGTGGCCGATAAATCGGGTTTCCGGTCCGCGCCGCTGCTAAACTTTTTCATGACGCGCTACTTCGCCGCCTATGCCAACGAAATCGCGGCTTTTATCGCAGCGGTGAACGCCGGCACCGAAACGCCGACCACAACCCATGACGGTTTGATGGCACTGGCTTTGGCAGAGGCGGCGCTGAAATCGGTGGCCGAGGCCCGCAGCGTGACCCTGTCCGAAATCCTTTGAAGAACGACGCGGGAGGGTAGGGGGGCAAAAGTCGCCCCCCGGCGCCAATTACTTATGACATCCTTCGGCAGGGATCATCCAACGCCGCGCCGGCCTGATGCTTCCGCAGGACGAACACGTTCGCGCTTCGAAGCGAACTATTCTCTTCTTTGTCCGTCGATTTCCGGGTCGGCCCCTTGTAGCAGACCGGGGACACTCAAAAGCGGGTCGCTATCGGCGTAAAGGTGCTTTCAAAACGCCTTCATCGACGCCAACCCCAAACGAATTGGCCATCGTCGCCCATTTCGAATTATGGTGGGCAAACGACGTTGGGTGTCCATGAGCAGCACCAATCTTTGACCCAACCGATTGTTTGAAAGAGTGTTCTATGACTGTAGATCGCGCGTGCGTCACTCAATTTGCCAAGCCAACGCATTCGAGCCGGTTTGCCGCACGTTCCCGCCTGCGATCACTTCTCCAATGGCAAGCGATGCTCCTTGTTCTGGTCCTGCACGCGGCCTCGCCCGCGTCAGCGACGCCGGAATACATATTGCCGACGCTGTTCGATGTGACCGGTGTCGCCAGTGACGACGTGTTGAATATCCGCGCAGCCCCAAATGCCAATGCGGCCATCATCGGGGCGTTGGCGCCAAATGCCCGGAATGTCGAGGTTGTCGCCACCGATGCCACCGGGCAATGGGCGCGGGTCAATTCGGGCGAGTCCAGCGGTTGGGCCGCCCTTCGGTTTCTAGGATATCAGTCGGAGGTCTGGACCGAAAATACCCTGCCGCCAAGCCTGCATTGCTTGGGAAACGAACCGTTCTGGTCGCTTCGGCCAAGCGGCAACCGCCTGATCTTCGCCACGCCCGAGACGCCCGAAACCGTGTTGAGGATTGACCACGTTCTTACAACCGGCCAATTCCGGGATCCGCGCAGAGCCATCGCCGCGCAAGGACAGTCCCAGACGTTGACCGCGGTTATGGTCCCAATGGCCTGTTCAGACGGAATGTCGGACCGCGTCTATGGGCTTGATATCACGATGGTTCTTACCGGAAGTGATGGACCGCAGATGTTGACAGGCTGTTGTTCCCTTGCTGTGCGCTAAGCCGCTTTCGGAATTTTCAAAAAGGGTTCACGGACATCAGGGATGCCCCGGCGCCACCAGATCAAGGATTCGCGGGATTTGCTGTTTCACTTTAAAGAACCCCGCCGTGGCATGCGGCCAGATCGCAGCATCCCAGTCACGCCGCCATTCGCACAGGGTGATGCCCCGCGCGGCAAGATATGGTGTCGCCTCCTCTATCCAGTCCCGCAACGGGCCGCGCGTGACATAGGCTGTCACGATCTGCCGCGCCCCAGACGCCGCCGCCCATTTCGCCAGCCCTTCGGGATGGTCGGCGCTTAGCACGACCGGCACGACTCCCATGCGCGCCGCGGCATCGCGCAGCGCCTCGGCTTCAAACCCGCTCACCAAATCGGACACCGGAAGGGGAGAGCGCAAATGGCTCACCGCCAGCGTGGCTGTGCTGCGGATATCCAGATCGCCAAGGTCAAAATCTTCGATCCGGCAGTCCTCATCCGTGATCAACAGCGCCGTTGGCCGACCCGCCACGGGCGTGTTTGGCCCGCGCAGGGGCAGAACTGGTGGCAAGCCCTCTGGCTCGGTAGCTTGCAATCCATCCACCACCTCGGCCAGATCGCTGGCGCGCGGGACAAAGCGGCCATTGGTGAAGGTGGTGATGTTCATGGCCGTCGCGGGATAGGGTTTGCCCCGGGTGTGCAGGCCCGCAACCCAGCGCCAGCCCAAGGTATTTGACGCCGCATCCCCGTCCAACAGGTGCCGGTAAAAGAAATCCGCCCCCAACCTCCAGGGCAGACCAAGGGTGAAAACCCAGATCGAGGCGAACCACATCCGCGCGTGGTTGTGCAGATAGCCCGTGTTGACCAATTCTTCGGCCCAAACGTCAAAACACTCCAACCTGGTCTGACCGTCCATCGCTCGGGTAACGTCGCGCCGTAATCGGCGGTCACGATCCAGCGCGGCCAGGTCCGCCACCAGACCTTGGGTATAGCTGGTCCAGACCTGCGGCCGCCGTTCCAGCCAGCCCTTGAAATAACCGCGCCAGATCACCTCTTCGACGAATTTCTCGGCGTTTTCAGGGCCATGCGCCTGCAACGCCGCCGCCACCAGTTCTTGTTCTGTGATCAGCCTGCGCCGGACATAGGGCGACAGGACCGATACAGCTTTGTGTCCGCCGATCCCGTGGTCATAGTTGCGCCCATTGGCATAACGGCGCCCCATGGCGGGGACGAAGGCCTGCATCGCGGCCAGTCCCTGCGCACGGGTGGCATTAAAGGTCTGGGTCATCGGCACGAAATCCTGTTGGTTGGCGGTAAAGATGTGGCGGTGGGCGGCGCATTCAAGCCGCCATTGTCAACAGTCAACGATAGCCATCGACCAAAGCGCGCAGATTGACACGCGCCTGCAATTTGGTCGCCAGCAGATACATGCCGCCAATTTTGCGGTGCAGGAACAGGGTTTCAACCGGGGGCACATGCAGCAGTTCGCGGTCAGTCCCGATCGCCAGACCCATGTCACGCAACCGCTCCAACAAGGTTGACCGCCCGAAATCAAACAGGCCATCCTGCCGCATCGGCGCCATCGCCGTTTCAAACATGCGCTGGATCAACGCTTGATGATGCGGCGCGGTGTCCGCTCCAAAATAGCCGATGTCCAGCATGGCGCGGCGGATCTGGTCGCTGTCGCCGTCCAAACCGGCATTCAACAGCGCCCGAAACCTTGCGACAAGGGTCGTGTCCAGCCCCCGCACCGCACCGAAATCCAGCAAGACAAGGCGGCCACCGGCAGGCTCCACCCGGTAATTCGCCAGATTTGGGTCGGTTTGCATCGCGTGAAACACGAAAAGTTCGCGCAGCACGAGGTCGATCAGCGTCTTGGCGGCCCGGTCGCGAACCTCTTGTGACGCCTCGACAAGCACTTCGATGGGTTGGCTTTGAACGTAGGACATCGCCAGAACTTGCCCCGTACTCAGATCCGGATGCAGGTCGGGTACGACGAAGGCATCGGACTCGCTCAGAAACGCACCGAACTGGCGCAAGTGTGCCGCCTCGGCCGCATAATCCGCCTCGTCGTGCAATTGCTGTTTGGCGGCGCGCAGCAACGGGGCAATGTCCATCCCGCGAGGCATCACCCCGGGCAGGCGCATCAGGGTCGCGATGTTGTCGATGTCGCTGTCAATGCTGGCCCGCACGCCCGGATACTGGACCTTGATGGCAAGGTCGCGACCGTCCAATGTCTCGGCCCGGTGGACCTGTCCGATGGAAGCGGCGGCAAAGGGGCGCAGGTCAAACCGCCGGAACCGGGCGATCCAGCCCGGCCCCCATTCCGCATCCAAAACCTCGCGCAACTGTTTGGGTGGCATATGTTTTGCATCCTCGCGCAGGCTGGCAAGAATGGCCGTCATTTGCGGTGACAGGATGATCCCGGTATCCATCGACAGCATCTGGCCCAGCTTCAGTGCCGCGCCGCGCATATGCGACAGTCCGGTCGTCAGGCGCAGGGCGTTCGACGGGGTCAGCAAAAGATCAGGCAAGCCCGGCCGTCGCCCAGTCGCCATCTGGCCAAGGCCCCGCGCCATTACATTCCCGGCAATCCCGGCCGCGATGCCGCCCATATGCAACAGCCTTGCGGCGCGGCCAGTCGGCACCGCCGCCCAGTTTTGTTTTGAATTCCTTTCGGTC
>JANNBI010000164.1:0-5501 GCA_031385345.1 Paracoccaceae bacterium
GGTCGGGCCGGTCGGAGCAGGGGCCTCGACCTTTTTCGGGACAAGTCGGTTCATAGCCTTGATCAGCATGAACACCACGAAGGCGATGATCAGGAAATTGATGATGGCGGTGATGAAGGCACCGTAAGCAAAGACCGCAGCGCCCGATTCCTTGGCGGCAGCCAAAGAGGCCGGGGCGGTGCCCGACAGGTCGATGAACATGTCCGAAAAGTTGACGCCGCCCAGAACCAGCCCGATGATCGGGTTGATCAGATCGCCCACAAGGCTGCTCACGATGGCGGTGAAGGCCGCCCCGATGATGATACCCACGGCCAGGTCCATCACATTGCCCTTCAGGATGAAGGCTTTGAATTCATTGATCATACTGGTGTTCCCTTGTCCAGATTTCTGCCTTTTTGGCATGTTTATCGGCCTGCGCCCGGCGCAAGTCGCGTGAACCTTACACAATTCGAACCCTTTCCCTAAGGGGAATTTTCGGGTGGCCAACCCACGTCTAAGGACGTGGGGCAGCGGCCCGACGCAACCGGTCGTTGATCGCGCGGCCCAATCCCGTCTCGGGGATCGGGGCGACGGCAATGGCGCCTTGCCGCCCGGCCAGCGCGTCGGCCTGCCGCAGCAGGTGAAAAAGTGCTGCGGCGGCCTGCACCAGATCGCCGTCCGGCGACAGGGTCAGCGCCCCGGCGATGGGACCAAAGCCGATCATCACCTCGGCCCCCTTCGGCGCTGCCGCGTTCAGGCGCAGGGTGGCGGCGGGGGCGTAATGGCTGGCCAACTGGCCCGGCGCGGTGGGTTTGTCGGTATCACCCCCAAGAGGAAGGGGGCCAAGCATCGCCTCCAGATCTTCGACCATCAGACCACCGGGGCGCAGCAGGCGCGGGGTCGGCTCGGTCAGGCCAAGGATCGTGCTTTCCAGACCCACGGCACAGGGACCGCCGTCGATCACCGCCGCGATCCGGCCCGACAATCCGTCCAGCACATGTTCGGCGCGGGTGGGCGAGATGCGGCCCGACGGATTGGCGGAAGGTGCCGCCAAAGGCCCGCCAAAGGCCCGCAACAGCCCGATTGCCACGAGGTTTTTGGGCAGCCGGATGGCGACGGACGGCAGGTTGGCGGTGACGAGTGGCGACAGGCCCGAACCGGGGCGCAAGGGCAGCACCAGCGTCAGCGGGCCGGGCCAGAACCGCGCGGCAATGGCGCGGGCGCGCTCGTCAAACACCGCGAACCGTTCCGCCATCGCCAGATCCGCGACATGCACGATCAGCGGATTGAACTGCGGCCGGGCCTTGGCGTCAAAAATCCCCGCGACGGCCAGATCGTTGCAGGCATCACCGCCCAGCCCGTAAACCGTTTCGGTCGGGAAGGCGACAAGACCACCCGCCCGCAACATCATCGCGGCGCGAAACAGGCCCTCGGGGCGCGGAACGATGGTTTGGGTGGCGATATTCATGTGACGCAGCGTTGGGGTTGAACATATAAGGGCCAAGGGTAACCTTCCGGTTATTCCAAGGGTTAGGGTGTCGCATAGCGCGCCCGCGCCGTTTTGCCAAGTAAAGGCGCATCTGCGCCGTAAAGCCCAAGTCAAGGCGCGCCCGCGCCGATAACCCAAGTCAAGGCGCGCCCGCGCCGATATACCAAGTCGAGGATCAAATGCCCTACCGCGCGCCGCTGGCCGAGTTTCGCTTTGTGCTGGATCATCTGGTCGGCTTTGACCGGGTTGCGGCCACTCCGCGCTTTGCCGAGGCCGGGCCGGACACCGTTGACGCCATTCTGGCCGAGGCGGGCAAGCTGTCGGAAACCGTTCTGGCCCCGTTGAACCGGGCGGGCGACAAGCATCCGGCGCGGCTGGAAAACGGCGTGGTGCGCACCTCTCCGGGGTTTGCCGAGGGGTTTCGCGCGATTGCTGACGGCGGCTGGCTGGGCATGTCGGCGGATCCGGCGCAGGGCGGCATGGGCCTGCCTCTGTCCCTGACGACCTGTGTGAATGAGATGATGGGCGCGGCCTGTCTGGCGCTGCAACTGAACCCGCTGATGACCCAAGGCCAGATCGAGGCGCTGGAACATCACGCCAGCGACGCCATCAAGGCGCTGTATATCCCCAAGCTGATCAGCGGCGAGTGGTGCGGCACGATGAACCTGACCGAGCCGCAGGCCGGCAGCGATGTCGGCGCGCTGCGCACCAAGGCCGATCCGAACCCCGATGGCAGCTATGCGATCACCGGGCAGAAGATCTATATCTCATGGGCGGATAATGATTTCACCCAGAATGTCTGCCATCTGGTGCTGGCCCGATTGCCCGGCGGGGCCGAGGGGACGCGCGGCATCAGCCTGTTCATGGTGCCGAAGATCCTGCCGAATCCCGATGGATCGCTGGGGGCGCGCAACTCCCTTCATGTTGTCAGCCTTGAACATAAACTTGGTCTGCACGGATCGCCCACCGCCGTCATGCAATATGACGGGGCCAAGGGCTGGTTGGTGGGGGCCGAGCATAAGGGCATGGCGGCGATGTTCACCATGATGAACAATGCGCGGCTGGGGGTGGGGGTGCAGGGCATTTCCGTGGCCGAGGGGGCGTTTCAACTGGCGCTGTCCTATGCAAGCGACCGCAAGCAGGGGCGCACGCCCCTGGGGGCAGGCGCGATCATCGACCATGCCGATGTGCGCCGGATGCTGGGGCTGATGAAGGCGCAGGTCTTTGCCGCGCGGGCGATTGCGCTGGCCTGTGCCGTGGCCATCGACATGGGCAATGCCACCGGCGATGCGGTCTGGCTGGCGCGGGCGGCGCTGCTGACGCCGATCAACAAGGCCTTTGGCACCGAAACCGGGATCGAGGTGGCGCATCTGGGTGTGCAGGTTCATGGCGGCATGGGATTTGTCGAAGAAACCGGCGCTGCGCAATTTTCGCGCGATGTGCGGGTGACGGCGATCTACGAAGGCACCAATGGCATTCAGGCGATGGATCTGGTGGGTCGCAAGATGATGGACGGCGGCGAGGCGGCGTTCCGTTTGATCGACGAGGTCCAGACCGATGCCGAAGCCGCGCGCGCCGACCTTCCGGACCTAAGCCGTGAGGTCTGGGCCGCCGGTGAGGCGCTGCGCGAAGCGACCGAGGCCCTGATAGCCCTGCCGATGAACGACCGCTTTGCCGGGGCCGTGCCCTATCAGCGCGCCTTTGCGCTGGTTCTGGCCGGGCATTTCCATCTGAAGGCGGCGCTGGCCGACCCCGAAAGGCTGGCCCTTGCCCGCATCGCCATCCGCCGCCTGATGCCGGATTATGCCCCGCTGTTGGCCCAGATGCGCGAAGGGGCGGACAGCCTGTACGCCCTGACGCCGCAGGCTTTGGGCGCGTGACCGGCACCATTGACTATCCTTGGCCCACCCCGCCCGACCTTGGTCAAGTGACCGAGGTGGCGGACGGCGTGCTGTGGCTGCGCCTGCCGCTGCCGATGGCTTTGGACCATGTGAACATCTTTGCGCTGGCCGATGCCGACGGCTGGACGCTGATCGACACTGGACTGAAAACCGGCAAGACGCGGGCAATCTGGCAGCAGCTTCTGGCCGGGCCGCTGGCAGGCAAGCCGGTGGCGCGGGTGGTGCTGACGCATCATCACCCCGATCACGCCGGACTGGTCGGCTGGTTTCAGGCGCAAGGTGCCGAACTGATCACCACCCGCACCGCCTGGCTTTATGCGCGGATGCTGGTGCTGGACGTGCAAGACCGCCCCTCGCCCGAGGCGATGCAGTTTTACGCCCGTGCTGGCACGCCCGCCGCCCTGATGGCGCGCAAAGCGTCCGAACGTCCCTTCAACTTTGCCGATGTGGTCGCCCCCATGCCGCTGGGCTTTACCCGCGTGCAAGAGGGCGAGGTGTTGACCCTTGCCGGGCGGCGCTGGCAGGTGCGCATCGGGCAGGGCCACGCGCCGGACCACGCGACGCTGTGGAGCATGGATGACAATCTGATCCTTGGCGGGGATCAGTTGCTGCCCTCCATCTCGGCCAATATCGGGGTATATCCGACCGAACCGGAAGCGGACCCGTTGGGCGAATGGCTGACCTCGACCAACGGATTCATGGCCCATGCACGGGCGGATCATTTGGTGCTGCCGGGCCATAAACTGCCCTTCACGGGCCTGCCGACCCGCCTGCAGCAGATGGCCGACAACCATCACGGCGCGCTGGCCCGTCTGATGACCCATCTGGCCCGGCCCGCGCGCGCCGCCGAATGCTTCGTGCCCCTGTTCAAACGCGAGATTGGCGAGGCCGAGTTCGGGCTGGCGCTGGTCGAAGCGGTGGCCCACCTGAACTATCTCTTGCGGCGCGGTCAGGTTTCGCGTTCCCTTGGGGCC
This sequence comes from Paracoccaceae bacterium, assembly GCA_031385345.1. GTDB lineage: Bacteria > Pseudomonadota > Alphaproteobacteria > Rhodobacterales > Rhodobacteraceae > CAIYZT01. The sequence goes on from JANNBI010000164.1 coordinate 4,344, forward strand.
GACGGCGCCTGGCTGTGGCAGGCCGTGTAAGGAGTGATCATGCCCGCACCATCGCCCGCGCAGGCGCTTGACGACGCCGTGCAGGCGGCTGCCGACCTGCCGGAACCCGACCCCGATCTGTCGGACCCCGGCCAGCCCCTGACCGCCAGCGCCCCAAGTTTCGATCCGCGCCAAAGTCAGGCCGCCAAAGGCCCTGCCGCGATGGCCTATGAACGGGTGATCCTGTACATTCGCAATTTTGAAAAACAACTCGACGCGAACGAGGAGGTGGCGCTGGGCACCGCCGGTTCCGAAGCGGGTATCCTGCAAATCGAGGGCATCGGCTTTTTTGATCCCGACCTGATCACCTTTTATGGCCGTGACGAGATGGGCATGAAAACCCAGATGATCCAGCATGTCAGCCAGTTGTCGGTGATGCTGCGCGCCGTGCCGAAACCCAGCGCGGCAGAGCCCGCCCGCCGCATCGGATTTCGGCTGATGCCGGGCTGGATGGGTGGCGAGGCGGGCGACGGATCGGTGTGACCAAACGGGGCCGGTCAAACGCGCTGCGGCCCCGTGACAGCGCGGCGCGAATAGGGTAATGGCAGGCAAGCGACGCACAAAGGATGGGTATCATGGCGGAACATAAGCACGGTTCAATGGATACAAAGGTTCAGGAAAAGACCTTTGCGGGTTTTGTCAGAATGTCGACCTGGGGCGCAGTGATCTCGATTCTGGTGCTGATTTTCATGGCGCTGACCAACGCCTGATTTGCCCGAAAGGCCTTTGAACATGTTCCGCGGTATCGTGCGTTTCGGCCTGTTGCTGGCCGCTGTCCTGACCTTGGCCGCCTGTGGCGCGGACAGCAATTTTGCCGATGATGCCGCCGTGGCCAAGGCGCGGTATTCCTCGGGCCAGCCGCCGTCAATCACGCTGTACACGGTGGTCAACAACCGCACCAATCAGGGCGGGCATTCGTCCTTGCTGATCGACGGGGTGGAACGGGTGATCTACGATCCGGCCGGCACCTGGTATCATCCCAGCGCGCCGGAGCGTCTGGATCTGCATTACGGCATCTCTGAACGGATGATGACCTATTATCTGGATTACCACGCCCGCGTGACCTTTCGCGTGATCGAGCAGAAACTGCCCGTCAGTCAGGCCACGATCGACCTGATC
>JANNBI010000204.1:0-6739 GCA_031385345.1 Paracoccaceae bacterium
TGCCCACCTGAGACCTCTGGCTCTCGGGAAAACACACGGTCCCACGGCCGCTGCGGGCCCGCCACCTTTTTGCTTCGCAGACCGATCTACTGACGTTTTGTCGGATTGGTCACCCGGATCGGGATCATCTTGCCTTGATCAGGGTCATCCTGACCCATCGACATGATGGTGATGGCAAATTGCACCCCACCAAACAGAACGCCCTGAAACACGAACAGCATCAGCGCCGCGACAAACCCGCTGTCAGATCCAAGGATCAACCGCTGCAAACCCGCCACGTCCTGCCACAGCATCGCCGCCAGAAACAGCGCCGAGATCCCGAACCCGGTCGCAACGCAGACAATGTACAGCCGGATCAATTGGGGCATCGATTCTCTCACTTGGGTGTAACGGCAGCGTAACAGCCCTGCCGCACCGCAACAGCGAATTCGTGCCGCACCGCCGCATCAGGCGCGGCGATGGCGGGTTCAGGCCGAAAACGCCTCGGGCTTGGCTTCACGCGCCATATGGTCCAGCACCGCATTGACGAACTTAGGCTCTTTGCCCGCAGGAAAGAACGCCTTGGCCACATCGACATATTCGGTGATCGCCACCTTGGGCGGCGTGCCACATTCGACAATCTCGGCCCCGGCGGCGCGAAACAGCGCCCGCAGAACCGGGTCGATCCGGTCAATCGGCCAGGCCGCCACCAGCGCGCGGTCGGTCATCTGGTCGATCTTGGCCTGCCAGTTGACGGCTTGCTCGACCACGGCGCGGAAATGGTCCACGTCGCCCTCGGCAAATTCGCCCTCGTCATAGGTCGCACCAAAACGGTGGGTTTCAAATTCGCGCGTGATCGCCGCCACGGTCTGCCCCGACACTTCCATCTGAAACAGCGCCTGCACCGCATACAGCCGCGAGGCCGATTTCATCAGCCGCTTTTGCGCGGATTTGGCAGAAGGCTTGGGGGACGACATGGGCGAAAACCGATTCCTTGGGGGGCGCTGCATCTGGCAAGGCCGCCCCTTTGCGCCAAACTGGCCCCGGACGCAAGTCCAGAGCCGCCCTTCCCCTTAACGCCGGGTGATCTTCAACCAGATCCCGTCGCGCGCGCGCACCGTCAGATGCGCCACCGGCACCGGGTCTTTGCCCGTCACCAGATCCACCTGAAAGGCCCGCACCAGCAGCGCCAGCAGCAAGGTCCCCTCGACCATGGCAAAGCCCGCGCCCGGACAAACCCTTGGCCCGGCGGAAAAAGGCATGAAAGCATCGCGCGCGCAGGTCTTGTTCTCCTCACGGGTCCAGCGGTCGGGGTCGAAGGCGTCAGGTTCGGGCCAGATCCGGTTGTGGCGGTGCAAATGCCAAGGGCTAAGGACGATCTGTGCGCCCTTGGCGACCCGCCGCCCGCGCATCTGCTCGGCGCTGGTATTCTCACGGACCATCATCGGCACGGGGGGATACAGCCGCAGCGTTTCGCGGAACACATCGCGCGTCAGGCGCAGCTTGGACAGGTCGCTGAAACTGGGCTGCGGCGGCAACAGCGCCACCTCTGCCGCCACGCGCGCCTGAATCTGGCCGTCCATCGCCAGCAAATACAACGCCCAGGACAGGGCCGAGGCGCTGGTTTCATGCCCCGCCAAAAAGAAGATCGCCACCTGATCCACCATCTCGGCGGTGTCAAACCGCTGCCCGGTCAGCGGGTCCGGCGTCGTCATGATCTTGGTCGCCAGATCATCCGGCGCGCTCCCCGCCGCAATCGCGCCCGCCCGCGCCTCGGTCAGCCGGGTGATCAGCCCCCGGATCACCGCAGCCGAGCGTTTGGTCGCCCCCCGGTGAAACCGCGGCACCCAAGACGGCAGCGGCAGAAACGCCGCAAGGTTCAGGATCGGCTGGCTGCGCTGATAGACCCGGAATTCCTGAAACACCGCGCCCGCCACCTCATGATCGATCGGGATCGAAAACAGCGTGCGGAAAATCACATCCGCCGCTGCGTGGCTCATCTCCTCCTCGACCTCGACCAGACCTTCGGGCATCCGCGCCACCGCCGCCGCCCCCGCCGCCAACATCGCCGGAAAGGTGTCGCGGATGCGCCCGCCTTCAAAGGCCGGGTCGATGATGCGCCGCTGCCGCCGCCATTCCTCGCCATTGGTGACGAACACCGACCGGCCCAGCAGCGGTCGCAACCCTTCGCCAATACGGTCCGATTTGGGAAAATCCTGCGGGCGTTCCACGAGCACCAGATTGACCAGGGCCGGATCGTTGACCAGATAGCTGCGGAAAAACAGCGTGCGAAATTCGGCCATCCAGGCCCGGTACAGCCGCGCGGGCTGTGCCGACAGGATGTCGCGGCGAAACAACGTCAGATAGGTCAGCAAGGACACTTTATCGGCCCGCGCCACGGGTTTGGGCGCGATCATGACAGGCTCGTGTAGCGGTTGACCGGGGTTTCAATCCGGCTTTTGGACGGCCCCCGACCCGCAAACCGCTGCGCCAGCGTCATCGGCCCGGCGGTGATCTGGAAATAGTCATAGTCGCGGGGCCGGTCAAACGCGCAAAGATACTGGAAATGCAGCCGGAAAAACCGCCAGCGCAGGGCTTTCCACCGCTCGGCACTCAACGACTGGGTGAAGGCCGCCGACACCACCAGCGGCCAGCGTTTTCCCGTGGCAGGTGCCACCCCCGTCACACAGACCGGATCGCACAAGGCAAAGGCGCAGCCGTCGCCGGGGGCGGTCACGTCGACCCAAGTGACCTCGGCCCGCTGACAAATATATGCCAGATCAGCCCGCAACCGCCCGGCCTTGGGCAGAAACGACACCATCGGTACCACCTGCCCCAGCGACAAGAACCCCAAAGGCACGCCCGTTTGCACCCCACCCCGGATCAGATCGGCCAGAATAGACACCGCCAGATGCGCGCCGGATGAATGGCCGACCACCAGCACCTCGTCATAGCCCGCCCCCAGCGCCGCGCCGATCTGGTCACGGAAGGCCGCCATCCGCACCTCTAACTCCGGTGGATTGGCCCCGCCAAACTGCGCGGAATAGGCGTAATCATGCATCAGATAATAGGCGAAAACCTTGTTGTCCCAGCGCCGGAACAGATCCAACAGCGCCCAGACCATCGCGCCCCCTGCCACGGCCCCCAGCGCCCAATGCACCTGCCCGACCAGCCGACCAACCCCCCAGCCCGCCAGCAGCGCCAGCGCCAGTTGCCCCAACAGAAACACCACCGGATACAGCGCCGCAATCATCGGCCCCTTGCGCAACCGCATCAGCGCAAACAAGGCACCCGAGCCGATGTAAATCCATGCCGTGCGCAGCATTTGCCCATAGGTGCCCCAAATTCCCCGCGTCATCGAGGATTTGACCAGATCCGCCCAGACCAGCACCTCAACATCCGCGACCGCCGCCGCGCCGCCAATCCGCGCGTTGACATGCCAGCCATAAGGCCCCGCAGTCGCCTTGGGCGTTAATGTCAGGTCATAGCCGGAAATCCCGGCCTGCGCCGCCGCCTCGGTCCGGTACAATTCGCGGTAACGCCGGGGGTGGAACGGGTCATAGCCGGGAATATAGAACACCCGGCGTCGAAAGGGCCGCTGCCCCGCGCCCAAGCCCTCTGTCCCCATCTCCGACACGCACCGATCCCCATTTTTCCCGATCCTGCCCGCAGATTGCGGCAATGTCAGGGGGAAAGTCAGCCGATTTCGGCAAGGGCGGGGAAAGTTTCCAAAAGCCAGAACGACATGGCCGAATAACCGCCGGTCAGCATCATCAGCCCGACCAGCACCAACAGCAGCCCCATCACCTGTTCGATCCGCTTGGCATGGGCCTTGAAAAACGTCAGCACCGGGGTCAGCCTCTGGAAAAACACCGCCACCAGCAGGAACGGCAGCCCCAGCCCCAGCGCATAGACCCCCAGCAGCACCGTCCCCCGCGTGACCGAGTTTTCCTGCGCCGCCAGAGTCAGGATCGACCCCAGGATCGGCCCGATGCAGGGCGTCCAACCAAAGGCAAAGGCCAGACCCAGAATATAGGCGCCAAAGGCCGACCCACCCTTGTCGCCCGCATCGACGCGAATATCCCGCTCCAGAAACGGCAGGCGCAGAATGTGCAGGAAATGCAGGCCAAAGACCGTCACCACCACCCCCGCGACCATCGCAAAGCCCTGCGAATTGCCGATGAAAAACGCCCCAAACGCCGAGGCAGCCGCCCCCAGAAACAAGAACACCGTCGACAGTCCCATGACGAAAAACAGCGCCGCCAGCAGCGTAGAGCGGCCCTGCCGCATCTCGCCCACCGAAATCCCGCTCATATAGGCCAGATAGGGCGGCACCACCGGCAGGACGCAGGGGCTTAGAAACGACACCATCCCCGCGACGAACGCCAGCAAAAGCGAAGGCAGCAGCGTGGCGGAAAACAGGTCTATGCCGAACATAAGCGTCTCCTTGCCTGTCGCTTCTAGGGCTTTGCCGGGGCGAAGTCACGCGACCCCGCGTCACATCCGCGTCAGCACTTTGGCACTGGCGCAGACGGTCAAGGGTCGGGATACTGCCAGCGAAACGGGGGCGACATGGACTTTGACACCCAGATAGATTGCGCAGGGCTGCTGTGCCCCCTTCCGGTCCTGAAGGCCCGCAAACGCCTGATGGCCCTTTCCCCGGGCCAGGTCCTGAAAGTCCTCGCGACCGACCGCATGGCCGAGATTGACCTGCCGCATTTTTGTGGGGAAGCCGGGCATCAGTACTTAGGCTGTCACACCGAAGGCACCGCCACCGCCCACTACCTGCGCCGTGGGGAGGGGCTGGCGGATCTGTGATCGGGCGGGATTGGGTTACGGGAAGGGTCCGGCGAAGGAACGAATAGGCGGAGCCTGCCCCCCCCGCCCAAAAGCAAAAAGGCGACCCAAAGGGCCGCCTTTCGCACTCATTTGCTGTCAGTCCGCCGACCTTAGCCGCCGAGGTTCCACCAGCCTTTTTTGCGAGGTGCCGCGGGTGCCGCAGGCTCTGCTTCCGCAACGGGCGCGGGGGCCGGGGCAGCGACAGGCGCGGTTGCCGGGGCTTCCACCACCGAAGGCGCAACTTCTGCTTCCACAACCTCAGCCGCCGGTTTCTTCGCCGGCGCACGGCTGCGGGTCGGTTTCGGCTTGGGGGCCTCCTCTGCCGCTAACGCCTCAGCCGCTACAGCCTCAACGGGTGCGACCACATCCACCGCAGCCTCTGCCACCGGCTCGGCCTTGGGCTTCGCCCGCGACCGGCTGGCCGGTTTCTTGACCGCCGCAGGCTCTGCCTCGACCACCTCTGGCGCAACCACCTCTGCCGTCACCGCGCTGACAGGTTCCGCCGGGCGCTTGGTGCGGCTGCGGGTGTAGGTTTTCTTGACCGGAGCCTCTGCGACCGCATCCGCGACCACGTCACTACCAGCCTCGTCCCCCTCGTCGTCACCCTCGTCCTCGTCACCGGCATCGTCGCCAGCCTCGCCCTCGGCATTGCCATTCGCCGCGCCATTGGCACCCGAACCGCCTTTCTTCCGCCGCCGACGCCGGCGCTTTTTCTTCGGACCACCCAAAGATTGCCCGGCCGATCCTTCGCCCTCACCCTCGGTCACAGCCGCAACTTCGGCCTCTTCAACCTCGACTTCGGCCTCAACCTCGTCCTCGATATCCTCGTCAACGATGTCATCATATTCGGCCACCGGCGCGCCCATCAGGCTGGCATTGCCCGAGACAACTGCCGATTGGTCCTGCACCACACGCGTCGCGGTCTTGAACTTTTCGATCACGAAATCCGGGCTGATCATGGCCGGATCGGCCTCGATCCGCACCGCCATACCGTACCGCGCCTCGATAAGAGCGATATGTTCGCGCTTTTGATTGATCAGGAAGTTCACGATGCCAATCGGCGCTTTCAGCAGCACCTCTTTGGACCGCTTGCGCGTGCCTTCTTCGTCCAGCGCCCGCAGAACCTGCAAACCAAGGGAATCATCCGACCGGATCAGACCCGTGCCGTGGCAATGGCTGCACGGCTGGGTCGTGCTTTCCAGCATGCCGGGCCGCAACCGCTGCCGCGACATCTCCATCAGGCCAAAGCCGGAAATCCGCCCGACCTGAATCCGCGCCCGGTCGGTTTTCAGCTTGTCTTTCAACCGCTTCTCGACCGCGGCATTGTTGCGCCGCTCTTCCATGTCGATAAAGTCGATAACGATCAGACCCGCCAGATCGCGCAGCCGCAACTGGCGCGCCACCTCGTCCGAGGCTTCAAGGTTGGTTTTCAGCGCCGTATCCTCGATGGACCCTTCGCGGGTCGACCGGCCAGAGTTCACGTCCACCGCCACCAGCGCCTCGGTGATGCCGATCACGATGTAACCGCCGGATTTCAGCTGCACCACCGGGTTGAACATGCCGCCCAGATAGCTTTCGACCTGGAAGCGCGCGAACAAGGGCATCGCCTCGTCATAGCGTTTCACGTCCTTGGCATTGGCGGGCATGATCATCCGCATGAAGTCCTTGGCGGTGCGATATCCCGCCTCGCCCTCAACCAGCACTTCGTCGATCTCTTTGGAATACAGATCGCGGATCGTGCGTTTGATCAGATTGCCTTCTTCATAGATCTGCGCCGGGGCGATCGACTTCAGCGTCAGCTCGCGGATCTGTTCCCACAGCCGCATCAGATATTCGTAGTCGCGCTTGATCTCGGCCTTGGTGCGGCTCTCGCCGGCGGTGCGCAGGATGACGCCCATGCCTTGCGGCACGTCGAGGTCCT
>JANNBI010000175.1:0-14940 GCA_031385345.1 Paracoccaceae bacterium
CGGCTTGCGGATCGGGCTGGAATATCCGGCATTATAGATGATGTCGGCAAAGGCCTCTATCCGGTCCCAGTCCGACCGCTCATAGGGGCTGCCCGGCCATTCGTTGAACGGGATCAGGTTGATCTTGGCCGGGATCCCCGCAATCAGCTTGACCAGCCGCCGCGCATCCGCATCCGTATCGTTGATCCCCTTCAGCATCACATATTCAAAGGTGATACGTTCGGAATTCGACAGCTTGGGATAGTCGCGCAATTCGTCCAGCAAGGCCTTGATGTTCCAGCGTTTGTTGATCGGCACCAAGGTATCGCGCACCTCGTCCGTGGTGGCATGAAAGGACACCGCCAGCAGACAGCCGATCTCGGTTGCCGCACGGGCGATTTCGGGCACCACACCACTGGTTGACAGCGTGATCCGCCGCCGACCCAGTGCAATCCCCTCGCCGTCCATCACCACCTGCATGGCGTCGCGCACATTCTCGAAATTATACAAAGGCTCGCCCATGCCCATCAGAACCACGTTCGACAGCAGCCGGACCTCGTTCTTCGGCGCGCCGGGTTGCTGCCATTCGGCCAGATCATCGCGCGCCAGCATCACCTGCCCGACGATTTCCCCCGCCGTCAGATTGCGCACCAGCTTTTGCGTGCCGGTGTGGCAGAAGGAACATGTCAGCGTACACCCGACCTGAGACGAGATGCACAACGTCCCGCGGTTCTGTTCGGGGATATAGACCACTTCAACCTCGTGGCCGCCCGCGATACGCACCAAATATTTGCGCGTCCCATCGGCCGAGACTTGGCGGTTCACCACCTCCGGCACCTGAATGACGAAATTCTCGGCCAGAAGCGCGCGATAGTCCTTAGCAAGGTTGGACATGTCCGAAAACTCGCGCACGCCCCAGTGATAGACCCACAACCAGATCTGCCCCAGCCGCATCTTGACCTGCTTTTCCGGCGTTCCCGCCGCGATCAGCGCCGCGCGCAACTGGTCGCGCGTCAGACCAACGATGTTGGTCTTGCCGCCTTCGGGCAACTTGCGCGGCAGGGTCATCACGTCTTGGGTGATTGGGGCGGAAAGGGGAGGGGTCGTGGTCATGGCAACGGGTTCCGGTGTGGCAAGCCCGTCCTATAAGCGATAAGTTCGGAAAACAAAACTGGCTGAATCGCCCCGATCCCCGTGCGGGGTCAGGTCACGCCTTGGACAGCCCTATTGGCACTGTTTGGCGGCTTCTTCCATCGCAGCGGTAAAGCCGCGCAGGCTGAAGGTGTCCTGCGTCTGCGTGCCCTTGCCCGATTTCGCGGTCAGAATCGCCGCCGATCCCTTTTTCATCGCCGCCAGAATCTTGGCGTCATCCTCGGGCGTTCCCGGCCAGGCCCATTCGCCGTCGCTGAACAGCTCATACTGGGTGCCGTCCACATTCATCCCCACCGTCGATCCGCCCGCAAACGGATATCCGCCGGAAAACGAGATTTCGCCGGGCTTGCCGGGACGATAGGTCACGAACAGCAGAATATCGCCGCGCCGCACCGATACGGGCTGCCCGTCACGGGTGTTCACCGTCTCTTTGGGCACGGTTACACCCCAGCATTCCTTGGGATCGTTTTCGACAAAAACGCTCCAGTCGGTGGTGGTGGTGACCAGATTGGTCGATTCCTGCGCTAAGGCGGCCGGACCCATCCCCAACAGCATCGCGCCCCCCAAGAGTGCAGGCCCAACAGCGCGCATGATCCAAGCGTTCATCGTCATCAGGCCTCCAAGCCCCTGTGCCTCGCCATGGTTTCCCCATGGCTTCGGGTTCTCCCCGATTTGTTCTGGCCCGCAGATTTATCAAGGATATCGGCCAGTTTCACTCGATATTCCATGCATAACCGAAAAAGCCCAACGCGCGAAACCCCTCTGGGCAGGATTTCGCGCATCAAGGTCGCTTGCAACCGCCCGGATCCGCCTGTTACCCCTGCGCAACAACAGACATGTGAAGGAGCGGGCGGTGGTCAAAGCACAGGATATAGTCGAACTTTGGCGCGGTGGTCTGTTGGAAAGCACGCACCGCGGCCATGCCGTGATCTGCGATGAGGCGGGACAAGTGGTGCAGGCCTGGGGCGATCCGGACCGGGTGATCTTTCCGCGCTCCTCCTCCAAGATGATGCAGGCGCTGCCGCTAATCGAATCCGGTGCCGCCGATGCCTTTGGCCTGACCACTCAGCAATTGGCGCTGGCCTGCGCCAGCCACGAAGGCGCCGATCTGCATGTCGGCCTTGCCGGGCGCTGGCTGGCGGGTCTGGGTCTGGGGGAATCCGACCTGCGCTGCGGCGCGCATGCCCCCTATGATGACACTGAATACAACCGCCTGATCTTGGCCGATGAAAAGCCCTGCCAGCTGCACAACAACTGTTCCGGCAAACATTCCGGCTTTCTGACCGTGACCAAACACCTGAAGGCCGGCCCGGAATATACCGAAATCGACCATCCCCTGCAAAAGGCCATCCGCGCCGCGGTAGAGGAGGTTGGCGACGAAGCCATCTCTGGCTGGGGCATCGACGGCTGTTCCGCCCCGAATTTCGCCACCTCTGTCGGCTCGGTCGCGCGCGCCATGTCGCGCTATGCCGTCGCCCCTGAAACCGGCAACGCCCGCCAGCGCGCCATGTACCGCCTGACCCGCGCCATGGCCGCCCATCCCGAACTTGTCGCGGGTGAGGGTCGCGCCTGCACCGAATTGATGCACGCCATGGGCGGGCGGGTGGCGCTGAAAGGCGGGGCAGAGGCGGTCTATGTCGCCATCCTGCCCGATCAGAAACTGGGCATCGCGCTGAAGATTGAAGATGGCAACGAGCGCGCCTCGCAGGCCGCGCTGGTGTCTTTGCTGACCCGCGTCGGCGCGCTGGACGCCGCCCATCCCTTGGCGCAAAAACGTCTGCCCGCCCCGCAAAAGAACGTGCGTGGCCTGATAACCGGGGAATTGCGGCTGTCTGCGGGCTTTGCCTGACCCCTCTTGATTTACCGTCTGGCGGCGATACTCTTGCCGCATGACGGTCCCGACGCCGACACCTTTCCCGACGCCTCCCCCGCTGCCAGAGCGGGTCAGTTTCGACCGCAAAGAGCTGGGGCTGATCCTGTCGGTCTATGGCCGGATGGTTGCCGCAGGAGAATGGCGCGACTACGGCATCGCGGCCCTGCCGGAAGTGGCGATCTTTTCCATCTTCCGCCGCACCGCCGAAAACCCGGCCTTCAGGGTGGAAAAACGCCCCAAACTGCGCGCTCGTCAGGGCCAGTTCGCCGTGATCGGAGAGGCGGGCCAAGTCCTGCGCCGGGGTGCCGATCTGGACATTGTCCTGCGCGTGCTGGAGCGGAAATTGATCCGGCCCGTTTCCGGCTGACCCTGTTCAACGGCAAGATCAGGCCAGTCCCCCAAAACCAAACGCCCGCCCGCCGACCCCAAGGGTGTCGCGCAGCCCGTTTCAAATAGCCCCCCTCCCCCCAGTGGGAGGGGTAGGGGAGGGGGCGCCGCTCGACTAAACCCGCCGCCGATGCGTCACCGGCCCGCCGCCCTGCGCCGCGATACGGGCGATGCAGGCCGCAGTCCCCTCATAGGCCACCGACATCGTATGGCCATTGGCGTGGATCAGCCGCGCTGCGTCCACCACCAGCGCCACATGCCCGCGCCAGAACAGCAAATCCCCCCGCCGCAATTCCGCATCCTCGGGCAGCTCGGCCCCCACTGCCTCTTGCAAGTCGCTGTCGCCGGGCATCCCGATGCCGCAGGCCAGATGCGCCGCCTGCGCCAGACCCGAACAGTCAATCCCCGTCCGCGAATTTCCGCCCCACAGATAGGGCGTCCCCAAAAACCCCTCGGCCACCGCGACCGGATCGCGCAAGACCTGCCCGATCTGCATCAGATGCACCGACGGCACGAACCCCAGCGGCGTTTCGGCCCAATCTCCGACTTGCCCCAGCACCCGCAACCGTGCGCCCAACGACAGCGCCATCACCTCACGCGCTTGCACCTTTGGCCCGTCGTACAGATGCGTCCCCGGCGTCGACACCCAATGCGTTGCCTCCAGAACCGGCCCCAGCGCGCCCTCGGCCAGCCAGCCGCAATAGCCGTCCTTTTCGGCAAAACCAAAGGCATGACCCTGATCGTGGTCGATCACCCGGAACGCCTCTCCAAGGGACAACTGGCGTTCCCGCGCCCCGCCGGGACTGGCCAGCAGATCCGCCAAAGGAACCGCTAGCGTCGCCACCTCACCCTCGGTCAGGGGCAGGTTGGTCTGCCCCGCCAAAGACTGATGCGCCACCCGCGCCGTCGCTTTGTAAAGCCGCTTGTCCATGCCCTATATCCCCAACATCTCGGGCAGGCCCAACAGCACTGCCCGCGCGCCTTGCCCGGCGCCGCCTTTGGGCCGCCCGGGCAGATCCGCCGGACAAAGGCCATAAATGTCGAAATGCATGTACCGCGCCGCGCCGACAAAGCGCCGCAGGAACAGCGCCGCCGTGACCGACCCGGCAAAGCCAAAACCCGGCGCATTGTCCAGATCAGCGATTCCGGGTTCGATCACATGCTCGTACGGTGTGTGAAACGGCATCCGCCAGACCGGGTCAAACCCCGCCGCCGCGCCAGCCTCCAGCGCGCGCACCATCCCCGCATCGTCGCAATAATAGGGCGCCAGATCCGGCCCCACCGCCACCCGCGCCGCCCCCGTCAGCGTCGCCATCGAGATGACCGCCGCCGTCTGCTCCTCCACCGCATAGGCCAGCGCATCAGCCAAGACCAACCGCCCCTCGGCATCGGTGTCGTTGACCTCAACGGTCAATCCCTTGCGGCTGGTCAGAATATCCTTGGGCCGTTGTGCATTGCCGGAAATCACGTTTTCCACCGCTGGCACCAACACCCGCAACTGCACCGGAAGGGCCAGTTGCATGATCATCTGCGCCAGCCCCATAACCGTCGCCGCCCCGCCCATATCCTTTTTCATCAGGGACATGCCGGACGAGGGTTTAAGGTTCAGCCCCCCGGTGTCAAAGCACACCCCCTTGCCCACCAGCGTCAGCTTTGGCCCAATGCTGCCCCAACGCATCTCCAGCAGACGCGGCGCGCGCGGGCTGGCGCGGCCGACGGCATGGATCATCGGAAAGTTCTGCGCCAGCAGATCCTCGCCCAGAATGACCTGCACCTGCGCGCCGAACCGGGCTGCCAGCGCCTCAAACTCCGCCTGCAATTCGGCGGGGCCCATATCCTGCGCCGGGGTGTTGATCAGATCGCGGGTCAGAAATTCACCCTCGGCCATCGCCAGAACCAGCCGGTGATCCACCGCGCCGGGCACTTTGAGCAGGGCTGGGGCAGGGGCCTTGCGCGTCGGACGATAGCGGTCAAACCGGTATTGACCCAGCAGCGCCGCAAGCGCCGCCTCGGACGCCTCGGCCGTGGTCAGCGCGCCGTCCAGATGCCAGGCCCCGGCCGGCAATCCCGCCATCGCTTTGGCCAGATGGAACCGCCCACGCGCCCGGGTCTGCGCCGTGCCGGTCCCGGCCACCGCCGCTATCACCGCACCATCAGGACCGGGGATCAGCCGCACCTCACCCGCCCCGGCTTCAAACCCGGTCTCAACCAGCCAACGCGCCGCAGCCTCGGGCAATGTGGCCCGCCATTCCGCCAAATTCTCGGCGGAAATCAGGGTCAGCGCGCGCGATGGCGCATCCTTGGCGGCAAATTCGGGGGTCATGGCAATCCTGCATCTCGGGGGTTTTCCGCAACCTAACCGCAAGCCCGCCCCCATAAAAGCCGGATTTCAGCCTGTCCAATCCTGCCAAAATTGCTGCCCTAAATCTGGTTCAACTCCTCCCACGACTTTTCCGGCGCAAGGGATCGTTCCGCCACCCGCAGCAACCGCGCCCAGACCGCCGCAAAGGCCGTCACATCGCCCAGATCCAGACAGATCCGCACATCCCCGCAAACCCCGGCAAAACTGACCATCCCCAGATTTTCCGCCATCCGCTGCAACCGGCGCAGTTGGCGGCCCAGATCGGTCAGATCCCGCGCGCGCACCTGATCGGCCAGTCCTGCCATCGATAGCGCCAGTTCCCCCAGCGCCCGCGTCACCACCTGATCGGCCGAGGCCGTATCAAGGTTGCGATAGATCGTCGAAATTGGTCCGGCGTCATGCCGGATCCTGTCCTTCGGCAGAAGGACAAACACATTCCCATTTGGCATTTCACACACCCTTTCGTCACACCCACCGCCACCCTGCGCCCGCATGCTGAAGAAATGGTTGCCAGTCCAAACCGAAAGCTCTCGAATTTTCTGCAAATGCAGCATAGAACCGCCCAAAGCCCATCGAAGGACGCCCGCATGCAGCACGTCAAACCGCTTCCCGCCTATCTGGTTCAGCGTTTTCAGGGCTGGCGCGCCACGGCCTATCAGGAAAACAAGGCCTGGTATCGTCGTCTGGCTGAAAGCGGCCAACATCCCCGGGCTATGGTGATTTCCTGTTGTGACAGCCGGGTCCATGTCACCTCGATCTTCGGTGCGGACGAGGGTGAGTTCTTCATTCACCGCAACATCGCCAATCTGGTCCCGCCCTATAATCCCGACGGTGAACGTCACGGCACCTCGGCGGCGGTCGAATATGCTGTCACCTCGCTTGGGGTGGCGCATATCGTGGTGCTGGGCCATTCCAACTGCGGTGGCGTCAAGGGCTGCCACGATATGTGCAGCGGTCTTGCCCCCGAGCTGGAAGAAAAGACCAGCTTTGTCGGCCGCTGGATGGACATTCTGCGCCCCGGTTTCGCCCGCGTGCAACAACTGCCCAAGGACCAGATCCTGCGCGCGCTGGAAAAAGAGGCGGTCGTCGTGTCGCTTGAAAACCTGCTGACCTTCCCCTTCGTGCGCACGGCGGTCGAAGACGACCGTCTGACCCTGCATGGCCTGTGGACCAACACCGGAGAGGGCGCTTTGGAACAACTCGACCCCGCCCGCGGATTTGTTGCTGTCTGACCTGTTCACGCCGACAACACACTCTATAACGCTATCGTGATCTCAAACCCATTCGAGGCGCCATGTCCGACATCCTGACCATCGCCGGCCAGAACCTTCTGACGCCCATGATCCTGTGCTTTGCCCTTGGACTTCTGGCCGCCTTGGCCCGGTCCGAACTGACCATCCCTGAGGCGATGGCCAAGGCGATGTCGATCTATCTGCTGTTCGCCATCGGGTTCAAAGGTGGCGTGGCGGTCGCAACGCATGGCGTAGACGGCCACCTTGTCGCCACCCTTATGGCCGGGGTCGCGCTGTCCTTCCTGCTGCCCTTTGTGGCCTTCGCGCTGCTGCGTGTGCTGACCCGCATGTCGGCATTGGATGCCGCCGCCGTGGCCGCGCATTACGGCTCCATCTCGATCGTCACCTTCGTCACTGCCACCTCGGTTCTGTCGGGGCAAGGCATCGAAAGCGAAGGTTTCATGGTCGCCGTCGCCGCCGCGATGGAGGCGCCGGCGATCATCTCGGCGCTCTGGCTTGCAGCGCGCTCCGGGACCGGCGCGCGGATGGATGCCAAACTTTGGCACGAGATCTTGCTGAACGGCTCGATCGTGTTGCTTCTGGGGTCTTTTGTCATCGGCGTGCTGACCGGCACGCCCGGCATGGCAAAGATCGAAAGCTTCGTCATTTCGCCATTTCAGGGCGTTTTGTGCCTGTTCCTGCTGGATATGGGCCTTGTTGCCGGGCGGGGCTTGCGCGGGGTTCGCGGGGTGCTGGGCCCGGGTGCGGTGGTGTTTGGCGTGGTCATGCCCTTGGTCGGCGCGGCCGCCGGACTGGCCGCCGGGGTGGCGCTGGGCCTGTCAACCGGCGGTCTGGCGCTGATGATGACGCTTGCCGCCTCGGCCAGCTACATCGCCGTCCCCGCCGCCATGCGCGTCGCCCTGCCCGAGGCCAACCCCGCCCTGTACCTGACCCTCTCGCTGGGCATCACCTTTCCCTTCAACCTAACCCTCGGCATTCCGACCTATGTCGCCCTTTCCCAATGGATCGCAGGTTAACATGCACACCCACGCCGCCAAACGCGTTGAAATCATCATCGAGGCCCCAATGGAAAGCCGCCTGACCGAGGCGCTGGAAAAGTCTGGCGTCACCGGCTTTACCGTGCTACCGGTGCTGGGCGGATCGGGCCGCTCTGGCCGCTGGACGCGCGAAGGTCAGGTCGGTCGCGCCGGAATGGTCGCCGTCATCTGCCTGATCCGGCCCGACCGTCTGGACGCCCTTCTTGACGCCGCCTTTGCCGTGGTGGACCGCCATATCGGCGTCGTTTCTGTCACCGACGCCCAGGTTCTGCGCGCCGAACGCTTTTAGGCAAGTCAGGGGCCGGAAACCCCGGAACATCCCGTAAACCCCCGGCCCGCATAGCGGTTTTTGACGGCTCCCCCTATCGCAGCGCCATCCCCGACGGCCAGCGCAGCGCATGTTCGACCTCCACCGCCTGCTCTGCCCCCGGAGCCAGATCGAACTCCCAGGCCAAAATCCCGCGCTCCCCCTCGACATCCGTCTCATCCGGTGGCGGATTGGCGGTAAAGGTCACCTCCAGATCCTCTTGTTCGGAATAGGGCACCTGATCCAGCAGCCGCACCGACCAGACTTCTTTCGTCAGGTTCCTGACCCGCAAAGTGGCGTTCTGCACCTGCTCGGTCTCGGTGGACAACAGACCCCGGTCGCCTTCGGACACCAAAGGCATCTCGCGTTCCAGCACCAGCCCGTCGATCGCACCGAACCCGACCGACAATTCGTCCCCGGCAGCCAACATAGGCACCTGCCCAACCCCCACCAGATTGCTGTCGCGGTACAGATAGACCTGCCCCGGCAACAAGACCTCGCCGCTGGTGTTTTCAAACTTCGCCGTCACATAGGCCACGTGATCCATCCGCGGCACCGCCAACGCCTGCACCTTGGGCGCAAAGCCGATCTCGTCCAGCGCCAGCCGCAGGTTTTCCACGCCCGAGGCGATCTGAACCACCCCCGGCACCCGGTACACCAACACATCCCCCTGCAATTCCGGCAAGGCAACGCTGCTTGGGGCGGCTTCCGCCACCATCACCGCATCCGCCGCCATATCCGGCTCTGCCCCGGCCTTGGTCATCCGCCCGGCCTCGGCGTCTGGATCATAGATTTCGCGGTAATCGGGGTAGAGCGGGCTCGCTTCGGTCCGCTCGGACGGACGGGCGGTGGACAGGGTCAGATCGACGCCGGTCCAATCCTCGCCGGTGTACTGCGCCACCATGGCCCCGCGCGCCAGCGTCAGACTGCCCGCACCCTCGCGTCGCAGGGTCAGATCATAGACCGGGGCCCAGCCCGCGTTGTCCACCACCTGCGTCACCATCAGCCGATGCCCTCCGGCCACATCTACCTGCACCGCGATGGACAGCGCGGCATAGTCATCGTCCGGGGTCGGCAGGGCGTCATAGGCGGCCTGTGCGCGGTCACGGGCCTTCACCGCCTCGGTCAGCGCCTCAGTCAGCGGGCGGGCCTCGGCCCCGGCCTCGATTGCGCGGCCCCGCGCCATCGCAACGCCTGCCGCCACCGCCGCCGACAGATCTCGCAGGCTCATGGGGGTCATCGCCACACCCTCGGGCCGACTGCCTGACAGAAAGGCCACCTCGGCATTGGCCGCTTCAATCTGCGCCTGAACGATGGCCAGCGCATCCGCCGCCGCATCGACCTGCGCCTGTGCTGCTGTGATCACCACCTTGGCCGCTGTCTGGTCCGCCGTCAGCACCTCGTCCCGCGCGAAAAGCCGGTCGCTGCGCAGCCAGACCGCCCCGGTCGTCAACCCCGCCTCGCCGGTCAACCGCACCCGCTCGGCATAGGTTTCCGACGGCAGATCAGTCAGGCGCAGCTCATGCGCGCCAACCGGGGCGTCGAACACAACCTCGCGGCTGATCATCGCGCCTTGCGGATACAGCGTCACCGCCGTGATCCGGTTGGTCGCCAAAATCTCATCGCCAAAGGCCGGAAACGACACCACACTGGCCAAAAGAAGACTGTAAATCCGCATGAACCCCTCCACGTTTGACCCCAACCTAATCCACCGCCCCGCGCTTGGGAAAGCTTATCGCAGCCCTCTGCGCCAAACCCTGCCGCCCCCGGAAAGCCCGCCCATGTCCTTGCCCCCTTCGATCCATGCCATCACCGCCATGCCCAAGGTCGTCCGCGCGCGGGGCAGCTATCTGTGGGACGCGCAGGGCAAGCAATATATCGACGGCTCCGGTGGCCCCGCCGTCTATTGCCTTGGCCACACCAACCCCGAGGTGAACGAGGCCATCACACGCCAACTGGGCCAGATCGCCCATGGTTATCGCTATAATTTCACGACCGACGCGCTGGAGGAGTTGACCGAAATCCTGCGCCACCGCGCCGGCGGAAACTTGCGCGAAATGGTCTTTGTCTCGGGCGGGTCCGAAGCCGTGGAAAGCTGCCTGAAGATCGCGCTGCAATATCAGACCGCCATCGGCCAGAAATCCCGCCGCACCTTTATCAGCCGCCAGCGGTCTTGGCATGGCAACACGCTGGGCGCGCTGTCGGTGTCAGGCTTTGCCGAGCGTGTCACGGCGTATGAGGGCGCGTTGATCCCCAACATCAAACTTTCCCCCGCCAATACCTATCGCCCGATCGAAGGGGCAACCGCCGAAACCGCCGGGGCCGCCGCCGCCGCCGAACTCGAATCCGCCATCCTGCGCGCCGGGGCCGACACGATCTGCGCCTTCATTTTTGAACCCGTCGTGGGCGCGGCGGGCGGCTGCGTGCCCGCCCCGCCCGGCTATGCCAATCTGGTGCGCGACATCTGCACCCGCCACGGCATCCTGATGATCGCGGACGAGGTGATGTGCGGCGTGGGCCGCTGCGGCACCTGGCGCGCGCTGGACCATGACGGCGTTGAACCTGACCTGATGTCCATCGCAAAGGGTCTGGCCGGTGGCTATATGCCCCTAGGCGCGGCCATCTGCACGACCAAGGTTTGGGAGGCGATCCGCGACGCCGACGGCGCTTTTGGTACCGGCCACACCTTTACCGGCCATACCGCCTCCTGCGCGGCCGGAGTTGCCGTGCAAACCATCATGGCGCGTGAGGGTCTGGTCGCGCGCGTTGCCGCCAACGAACCCCGCCTGCGCGCCGGGCTGGCGAACGGTCTTGCCGGGGTTGACGCCGTGGGCGACATTCGGGGCAGGGGCCATTTTCTGGCGGTGGAACTGGTGGCCGACCGCGCCACCAAAACCCCCCTTCCCGCCGCCCGCAAACTGTTCCTGAAAATCCGCGCGCAGGGTCTTGAAAACGGATTGATCTGCTATCCGGTCGGCGGCAACGTCGATGGGATCAACGGTGATATCGTCATCATTGCCCCGCCCTATAATGCTTCAGCCGCCGAATTGGACGAGATCACCGACAAGACCGCCCGCACCATCACGCAGGTTTTGCGCGCCGAGGGGCTGGCCTGACAGGGGTCGCCAGAAGGACGCGACTGCGGGCGCACCAATTCGCCACTTCCCCCCCTCCAGCACCCGCGCAGGCCACCTCTTTTCCCGCCCGCTTCGGTCCGCTCGCGCCTGCACCACATTGACTGCACCAGCACCGCAGGTCGCATCGCCTTTCATCCCCCCTTCCTGAAATCGCTTGCCATGACGCCCCGCCAAGACCAGCCTGACGCAACCCCATCCCCCACAGGCCGCCCATGTCCGTCAAGATCACCGCCATCCGCCCGATGGATATCCGCTTTCCCACCTCGCGCAGCCTTGACGGCTCTGACGCGATGAACCCCGCGCCGGATTATTCCGCCGCCTATGTCGTGATCGAAACCGATGGGCCGCATCAGGGCCACGGCCTGACCTTCACCATTGGACGCGGCAATGACCTGTGCGTCGCGGCCATCGCCGCTCTTGCCCCGCGCCTGCTGGGCCGCGATCTGGATGGCATTTTTGGCGATCTGGGGGCCTTTTGGAAGCACCTGACCGGCGACAGTCAATTGCGCTGGGTCGGCCCGGAAAAGGGCGTGATCCACCTTGCCACCGCAGCACTGGTCAACGCCGTCTGGGATCTGTACGCCAAGACCCTTGGCCAGCCGCTTTGGCAGGTTCTGTGCGACATGACGCCCGCGCAGACCGTGGCGCTGGTGGACTGGACCTATCTGTCCGACGCGCTGCATCCCTCCGAAGCCATCGAGCGCCTTCAGGAAAAACACGCCACCCATCCGCAACGCATCGCGGATATGCGGGCGCAGGGTTATCCCGCTTATACCACCTCGGCGGGGTGGCTGGGCTATTCCGACGACAAGATGCGCGCGCTGTGCCGTCAGGCGATTGCCGAAGGCTGGACCCATTTCAAGATGAAGGTCGGCGGCAATCTGGCCGACGATATGCGCCGCGCCGCCATCCTGCGTGACGAAATCGGCCCCGACCGCAAATTGATGATGGATGCCAATCAGGTCTGGGGCGTCGATCAAGCTATTGAAAACATGGCGCACCTTGCCGCCCACGACCCTTGGTGGATTGAAGAGCCGACCTCACCGGATGACATCCTTGGCCATGCCCGCATCGCTCGCGAGATCGCCCCGATCAAGGTCGCGACGGGTGAACATTGCCACAACGCCGTGATGTTCAAACAATTCCTGCAAGCGCGCGGCCTGTCCTTTCTGCAACTCGATTCCGCCCGTCTGGCCGGCCCGAATGAGATTACCGCCGTCCTGTTGATGGCCGAGAAGTTCGGCGTTCCGGTCTGCCCCCATGCCGGGGGCGTGGGCTTGTGCGAATATGTCCAGCATCTGTCGATCTTCGATTATGTCGCGGTGTCGGGCAGTCTGGACAACCGCGTGCTGGAATATGTCGATCACCTGCACCAGCATTTCCTTGATCCGGTGCAGATGCGCGCCGGGCGCTACATGCCGCCCACAGCGCCGGGCTATTCGATCACCATGCACCCGCGCAGTCTGTCGGATCACCTTTATCCAAGCGGTCCGGCATGGGCCAAGACCTGATCTGCCGGCCCCCGCTTTCCCCCTTTTCCCAAACCGCACCGCCCGCTAGGTAAGCTCATGTCCGCCGATCTTGCCGCCCAGTACACCGCCCTTGTTGCCTCCGGCGCCCTGCGCCCGGACCCGGCCCAATTGGCCGTCCTGCCGCATTTGCAATCGCTGAAAGACTGGTTGGAAGCGAACGCCACCCGCAAGATCGGCCTGTTCGCCGGTCTTTTCGCCAAACCTCTGGCCGCGCCCAAGGGCATCTATCTGTATGGCGGGGTCGGGCGCGGCAAATCCATGCTGATGGACCTGATTTGCGACCAGCTTGCCATCGCCCAGAAACGCCGCACCCATTTTCACGCCTTCATGCAGGAAATCCACCACGCCCTGCATCTGGCCCGCAAGACCGGCGTTGATGATCCCATCGCCCCCGTGGCCGACGCGCTGGCACTGGATCTGCGGCTTCTGGCGCTGGACGAGATGCAGATCACCGACATCACCGACGCCATGATCGTGGGCCGGCTGTTTGAACGGCTGCTGGCGGCGGGCGTGGTGATCATCACCACCTCCAACCGCCCGCCGCAGGATCTGTACCTGAACGGGTTGAACCGCGCGCTGTTCCTGCCGTTCATCGACCTGCTGAATGACCGGCTAGAGGTTCTGCATCTGCAAAGCCCCACCGACTACCGCCAGCACCGCCTGCAAGGCGCACAGCGCTACTTCCATCCGGCGGGCAAGGCCAAGGCCGCCATCGCCGCAATCTGGCGTGATCTGACCGGGGGTGCCCCGCCGCAAACCCTGACCCTGTCCGTCAATGGCCGCACGCTGGACCTGCCGCAATTCGTCAACGGCGTGGCCCGCGCCTCTTTTT
The DNA here is from genome assembly GCA_031385345.1 of Paracoccaceae bacterium. GTDB lineage: Bacteria > Pseudomonadota > Alphaproteobacteria > Rhodobacterales > Rhodobacteraceae > CAIYZT01. Next base: position 13,852 of record JANNBI010000175.1, read on the forward strand.
GGGAGCTTTGCGCCAAACCGCTTGGCCCTGCCGATTTCCTGGCCATCGCCGCAGCGGTCAAGGTGCTGATCCTGGAAGATATTCCGCAACTCTCCTCCTCCAACTACAACGAGGCGAAACGCTTTGTCATCCTGATCGACGCCCTTTACGAGGCTCACGTGCGCCTGATCGCCTCGGCCGCAGATGAACCGGAACGCCTGTATATCGAAGGCTCCGGCAGCTTTGAATTTGAACGCACGGCCAGCCGCCTGCGCGAAATGCAGGCGGCGGATTGGGGCTCGCAGCCCGGCGGTTAAGCCTCTGATCAGCCCCGTTTTTGCCCAAATCCCCTGCCATATCTGCCCTGACCTTTCAGAAAGCCCGCCGCGCCCCATGTCCCCCCTCACCTGCTTCAAGGCCTATGACATTCGCGGCCGCCTCGGCATCGACCTTGACGCGGCGATCACCGCCCGCATTGGCCGCGCGTTCGCCTGCGCCCTGTCCGCCCGCCGCGTCGTCGTTGGCCGCGATTGCCGGGCTTCCTCGGCTGAATTGTCGGACGCGCTGATCGGCGCCCTGATCACCGAAGGGGTCGAGGTTCTGGATCTGGGTCTTGCCGGCACCGAAGAGATGTACTGGGCCACCACCGCCTTTGACGCCGACGGCGGAATAGAGGTGACGGCCAGCCACAATCCGATGGATTACAACGGGTTAAAACTGGTCCGCGCTGGCTCTGCACCCCTTGACGCGCAAACCGGTCTGGCCGCGATCAAGGCTTTGGCCGAGGCGGATGATTTTGGCCCGCCCAAACCCGGTGGCAGCCGCCGCGACATCGCCGCCCCGGCCCGCGCCGCCTATGTCACCGCCGTGATGGGCTTTGTCGATCCCGCTGCCCTGCGCCCGCTGCATATCGTGGTCAACTGCGGCAATGGTGCCGCCGGTCCGACTTTTGACGCCATCGCCGCCGCCCTTTCCGCCGCCGGTGCCCCCCTGACCTTCCACCGCATTCACCATGACCCCGACGGCAGCTTTCCCAACGGCATCCCCAACCCGCTTTTGCCCGAAAACCGCCCCGCCACCGCCAACGAAGTCCGCGCCCGGTCCGCCGAC
>JANNBI010000184.1:0-2870 GCA_031385345.1 Paracoccaceae bacterium
CCAATCAGCCCGCACTCTCAAAAGAAAGTGCAGGCGTTTCAACAGTTTGGCATGGTGGGCGATAACGGATTTGAACCGCTGACATCTTCGATGTGAACGCAGCGCGCTCTATCCAAGCCATTGATTTATAAGCAACTGAACCGTTCTTAAGCTGGGGTTTTCCCGGTTATATCCCGCTTTGCAGGCTCAATCAGGTTCAGTGAACCTAAACACGCGTCGTAGATAGCCCTCCGCCAAATCAGCAGGACTTCATGCAAAAAATGGAACTGGCACGGCTCTTGACGGAAGAAAAATACATGTCCGGTTGGCGGCCGAAAAGCCTGCTCGGTGCAGGCAACTCAAAGCTAGCTGAACGGCCCCTCAAAAGTTTCCTCAATCTGATGTCGAATCTGACCAACTTTGAGGGAGCAGATGAATGCCAAATAGCCGTTTCACCGGGACGCAGATGATTGGGATGATCAAGGACACTGGTCAGGCCTTTTTCTGGTTTCAAATCCAGAAAATGACGACGGCGCCGTGGGCGACGGCGGACTGGAACACTTTGGGGCTACTGTCGGGGCCGCGGTGCGACGCGTCGTCAGCCCTTTAGCCTTCCAAACATGATCTCGATCCGGTTCACCGAAGACGAAGGCATTGTTGAATGACGCTGGGCCCAAGAAGTTAAGGAAAGGCTCTGCAGGACGGCCAATGTCAAACATCGCAGCAATCAATGTAAGCTCCGCCTTAGTCTGACCCCATGCAGGCCGGTCGGTGATGGCCAAAGGAGGCTGGGGTAGTGGCAGACAATAGCTCTCATGCGGCCGATCTGATAGCGCGGCCCAATTCCGGCGGCGAGGTAACGTTGCGCCGGTTGCGGATTTTCTGGGCCGTGGCGCACTCGGCAACGCTGACACAGGCCGCCAAGCTGCTGAACGTGTCGCAGCCCACTCTTTCGCAGCAACTGACCAGTTTTGAGGTGGCCATCGGGGTGCCGCTGTTTGACCGGCGGTCCAACCGGATGGTGCTGACGGAACTGGGCGAGCAAGTGTTGCGCAAGGCGGAAACCGTCTTGCGGTCGGCGCAGGAGCTGGAGGACAGCTTGCCAGTGCAGGGAGTCTCACCGCGCCAGACGCTTCGGATTGCCGGTGTTGCCTCCGTGATGCGTGTGATCCTTCCGGGCGCGATGGCACTGCTGGCCAAGGACAACCCCTTAGTCGATTTCGATATCCACGAAAGCGCGCCTTCCGAAATTCTGGATCTTTTGTACGGGCGACGGGTAAATATCGGCCTTATGGCGGCCAATTCGGTGGCCGAGGTCAGCGCGGGCTTTCAGCAGATCCCGATCCTGCAAGACCCCTTCGTGCTGGCGGTGCCCGAGGGCATTGACCTGTCCCGGGTCAGCAACCCCGATCGCGATCTGGACCCGGCGGCGCGGCGTGTCACCCACAACATCATTCAGTTCGTCTTTGGCACGCAGCATTCCAGCCGGATTCAGGACTGGTTCGATCTGGCCCTTCCGGGCAACCGGCTGGCCATGCGTGTGCGCAGCTTTGAACTGGCGCTGGATCTGGTTGCGGCGGGATTGGGCGTTTGTGTGGTGCCGGCCCTGACGGTTCTGGCCGGTTGGGAGCATCACAAAGGCATCAGGCTGTATGAAACAGACATGGAACCTCGCCGGATCGTTGCGATGGTGCCGTCGCAGTACCGGCGGATCGCGCCCTACAGTGCCTTTTTGGCGGCGCTGCAGACCGCTGGCCAGACCGTCAGACTGCCGCCGATCAGCCCAATGCCGCCCTTTGTGGCCGACCTGTCGCGCGGCGGACATCTATGACGAGCATAGATAGTGCGACCCGGCGTCACGGGCTAGATTCTATCCAGCAGCGGTTCGCCGTCGTGCCGCGAGGTGCCCGCATTTGGCACTGGTCGATCGTTTCTGAAGGAGAACATCATGGCTTGGAAGACCCCAAAGATTGCAGAAGTGCAAGTCGGCATGGAAATCAACATGTACGCCTGCGCCAAGCAGAAGTGACGCGACCACCTGCTGCGGATCAAAGGATGCCCCCATGTTGAAGGTCGTCATCCTAGGGTCCGCAGCAGGGGGCGCACTTCCGCAATGGAACTGCAATTGCGCCCAGTGTGCAGCGGCTTGGGCAGAGCCGTCGCTGCGCAACACCCAAGTGTCGGCGGCGATCAGCGCTGACGGGGGGCGGCATTGGTTCCTGATCAACGCATCGCCCGATATCCGCCAGCAAATCCTCGAGACGCCAGCGCTGCACCCGGCCAAGGGGCATCTGCGCCATTCCCCGATTGCCGGGGTGATCCTGACGAATGGCGAAATTGATGCCATCGCGGGCCTTTTATCGCTGCGGGAGGGGACACCCTTCGCACTGCACGCCCATCCGCGAGTTCTTGCGACACTTAAGGCAAATTCGGTGTTTGAAGTGCTGAAGCCAGACTTGGTCAAGCGCATCCCAATGGCTCTGAACGACGTGTTCCAGCCATTGTTGCCCGACGGAACCCCCTCGGGCCTGCGGGTCGAGGCTTTTGCGGTGCCGGGCAAGCCGGCTTGGTACATGGAGGACGCCGGAGCCGATCCGGGCGATACCATCGGGCTGAAATTCAGCACGGATGACGGCGACAGCGCCTTTTTTATCGCGGCTTGTGCCGAGGTAACGCCGGACCTTGTGGCACGGCTGACGGGTGCGGGGCTGGTGATGTTCGACGGAACCCTGTGGCGCGATGATGAGATGATCCGCGCCGGACTGGGTCAGAAAACCGGCAAGCGCATGGGACATCTGTCAATGTCGGACACGATCGCCGCACTGGCGGGGGTCGATATTGCGACCCGCGTCTTTGTGCATATCAACAACAGCAATCCCGCCCTGCTGCCC
>JANNBI010000198.1:0-11246 GCA_031385345.1 Paracoccaceae bacterium
CACACCAATTCCGAACGCATCCGGCAGGACCGCCTTCAGGCCCATGCCATTGAGGCGGCCGAACAATGCGAGGCGACCTTTGTGCCGCCTGTCGCGGAACTGGTGTGACGGGTCTGCACCGGCTGGATCCGCGCCGCCCCCATTTCAACCGCTTTTTCCACGATGAAATCGGTGCGGGCCTTTTTAATCGGCGCAAACAGCAACCACAGATCGGGCAGCAGGCGCTGCGGCCGGGTCTGGTCGGTGCAACGCGCGATGCCGCCGCGCTTGGCCGCCTGCTCCACCCCTGCCCGCCATTCGCCGTCACGGCCATTGAACAGCGCCATCTCGGCCCCTAAGCCCAGGCGCATCACCGAAAACAGGTAATGCGACTGCTCGGGCGTCAGAGCAATGGCTTGCCCCGCCCCAAGCGGCTGCTCTACATAAAGTCTGACCTTGGGCTCTGACATGAAAGCCAACCTATGACCCAAACGCCGCAACTTCCAGAGGCAGCGCCCGATATCGTGTCAGATGCGGTGCAGGGCAATTGGGTGGACCGGCTGGCCCCCGCGGCCACGCGGCCCTATTTGCGGCTGTCGCGGGCGGATCGGCCCATCGGCACTTGGCTGCTGTTCATCCCCTGCCTGTGGGGGGTGGCGTTGGCGGCGATGGGCGACAGCTTTCGCGGCTGGGATCTGTGGCTGGTCGCGTCCTGCGGTGCCGGGGCGTTCCTGATGCGCGGCGCGGGCTGTACCTGGAACGACATCACCGACCGCAAGATCGACGCTGAGGTGGCGCGCACCCGGTCGCGTCCCCTCCCCTCCGGTCAGGTTACGGTGCGTGGGGCGGCGCTGTGGATGGTGCTGCAAGCCCTTGCGGCGGCGGTGATCCTGTTCACCTATAACGCGACGGCGATCGGTCTGGGCTTTGCCTCGCTGGTACTGGTGGTGATCTATCCTTTTGCGAAGCGGTTCACCTGGTGGCCGCAGGTATTTTTAGGGCTGGCCTTCAATTGGGGGGTGCTGTTGGGCTTTGCTGCCCATGCCGGGCAGATCACCCTTGGCGCGGGGCTTTTGTACCTGTCGGGCATCGCCTGGACGCTGTTTTACGACACGATTTCTGCGCATCAAGATATCGAGGATGACGCGATGATCGGCGTCAAATCCACCGCGCGGCTGTTTGGCGACACCTCTCGCGTTTGGTTGCAGGGGTTTCTGGCCCTGACCGTGGTGCTGATGGCGGCGGCGGTGATCGCCACGCCGGTGCCGGCCGGGCAGATCTGGGGGCCTTTGGTGGCGCTGCTGGGGGTCTGGGCCTTTGGCTGGCACATGGTTCTGGCGCTGCGCCGGCTGGACCTTGGCGATCCGCAATCCTGTATGAAAACCTTTCGCGCCACCAATCAGGGCGGGCTGATTGCTGCGCTGTTTTTTGCCATCGGAGCATGGCTTTGATTGCGGGCGCGCCCAAGGCCGCCTATTGAACCCCGAACCCCTGCTGGAGCAGCCCACCCTTGCCGCAACGCTTTGATCTGAAATCCCTGTCGCTGGGACCGGGTGTGTTTGCCGCCCTGGCCTATGCCTTGGCGCTGGTCATTTTTGTGGTCGTGGCCTGGATCGCGACCGTGGTGATCGAAGGTCGGTCGTCCAACGCCGTCACCTCACAGCTTCTGGCCGAGGGATATACTTGGGCCACGGTTGAAGCGAACGGCCTGCAAGTCGTGCTGACCGGCACCGCCCCGAACGAGGCGGCGCGGTTTCGCGCGGTCAATCTGGCCGGCGCGGTCGTGGACGCCGCCCGCGTGCGTGACCAGTTTGAGGTGACCCCGGCGGCGGCCACCCAAGCACCGCGGTTTTCCATCGAAATGCTGCGCAATGACGACGGGATTCAGCTGATCGGCCTTTTGCCCGAAGGTGACGATCGTCAGACCCTGACCGATGCCGCGGCGGCGCTGGTGGACCCGACTGCCCTGTCGGACATGCTGGAAACCGCTGCCTATCCCGCGCCGGACACCTGGGCCCCCGCCTTTACCTTTGGACTGGAGGCGCTGAAAGCCATGCCGCGCGCCAAGATCTCGGTCGCGGCGGATCATGTGGCGGTCACCGCGATTGCCCGGTCCGAACAGGAAAAACGCGACTTTGAAAGCATTCTGGCGGCGCTGCGCCCCGAAGGCGTGCCCTTGACCATCGACATCACCGCGCCGCGCCCGGTGCTGACGCCCTTCACCCTGCGCTTTGTGCAAGATGCCAGCGGCGCGCGGTTTGACGCCTGTTCAGCCGATAGCGAAAAGGCCAAAGCCGAGATTTTGGCGGCGGCAACCACGGCGGAGGCAGAGGTCGATGCCGCAACCTGCATCGTCGGTTTGGGGGTTCCCAGTCCCAGCTGGTCGCGCGCGGCGGCGGCGGGGATTGCGGCGGTGGCCCGTCTGGGCGACGCCACGATCACCTTTTCAGATGCCGATGTCACGCTTGAAGCGGGATCAGAGGTCGCGCAAGACCTGTTTGACCGGGTGGTTGGCGAATTCCGTTCGGCCCTGCCGGATGTGTTTTCGCTGGATGCCAAGTTGGCCGAAAAGGCCGTGGCGCAGGCCACCGGCCCGGCGGAATTTACCGCCGATTTGGCTGCTGACACCGGCGCAGTCGAACTGCGCGGGCGGCTGACGGATGAACGGGGGCAAGCCGCGACCGAAAGTCTGGCCAAGGCGCTGTTCGGCGCAAACAAGGTCTATCTGGCCACCCGGCTTGACCCCGACCTGCCAGATGGCTGGCCCGTGCGCGTGATCGCGGGGCTGGAGGCGCTGGCCGAACTGGATGCCGGCACCTTGCTGGTGCGTCCCGATCTGGTGGCGATCAAAGGTGTCACCGGATCGACGCTGGCCAAGGCCAAAATCTCGCAGATCCTGTCGAACGAGTTGGGCAAAGGCCAGACCTTTCGCGTCGATGTGACCTATGACAAGGCGCTGGACCCGCTGGCCAGCCTGCCAACGGCGCGCGAATGCGACGAGGCGGCGCAGGTCGTCTTGTCGGTCAACAAGTTCAAATTCCCGCCGGGATCGGCGGAAATTGACGCCGGGGCCAGCCGGATCATCACGATGCTGGCCAAGGTTTTGGAAAAATGCGGCCCTGTCACCTTTGAAATCGCCGGTCACACCGACGCCCAAGGATCAGAAGGCGGCAATCTGGCGCTGTCGCAGGCCCGCGCCGAGGCGGTGTTGCTGGCCCTGCAAGGGCGGCAGGTCGATGTGTCCGGCATGGTGGCCAAAGGTTACGGCGAAGGCGTTCCCGTGGCCGACAACGGCACCGAAGCCGGGCGCGAGGCCAACCGCCGCATCGAATTTACCCTGCTGACCCAGGCCGAGGAGACGGGCGGCAATTCCCCGGTCGAACAGGCCGCCGAAACCGCCGCCCCAGTTGCCAAAACCTCGGACGCGCCCGATTTCTCGGTCGATAAAAGCCCCTCGGTCGCGCCCAAAGAGCAGACCGTCACGCCCAAAGCCCGCCCCAAGCAAGAAGGCTAAGCCATGAACCGCACTGAATTCATCATCGCGACGGCCATCATTCTGCTGCTGGCCTTTGCCATGGGCTGGTTCACCTATTGGCTGGTTCACCGCTTTACCCGCGTGGCGGGCGGCGACATGGGCGAGATGGACAAGCTGGCCCAGAACCTGCACGAGGCCGAGGAAATGCGCGATCAGGCCATCGCGTATTTTGAAACCCGCGAGCAGGAATTGATGAACCAGATCGCCCAGACCGAGGCGGAACTGCGCGCCGCGATGGAAGGTCTGCGCGATGCCCGGCAAGAGGCCGAAGAAATGCGCGCCTATATCGAACGGATGCACGGGCGCGGCTAGATCTGCGGTTGGGGTCGGCTATTTATATTCGATCAACCCGCGTTTTTTGCCGCGCAAACGGTCAAGGGCATAGCCCAGAACGCCCCGCGCCTCGGCGAATTTGGACGCCAGAGTGACCGCTGCCCAAGCCATCCCTCCTTGCCGCATCAGTCGCAGGGCTTGCAGCGGATAGATCAGCGCCAGCCCCCCCGCCAAGGCCGGGTTCACCAGCAGCGCCGCCACGATCACCAACGGCAGGCCCGCACCCCAGATCAGCGCGCGCAGGGTTTCGCGACCCCAATGGTCAAAGCCGTGCTGCGCCCAACCCTCGGCAAAAGCATGGCCCGCGCGCTGGCTGCGTTTGGCCCATTGCGCCCAGCGGGTCAGGTTGGCGTCATGCAGCGTCATGTCCGCCGCGATGCGCCAGACCTCGCCGCCGTGGGCGCGCAGACGCCAGCACAAATCCGGCTCCTCTCCGGCGATCAGGGTCGGGTCGAACCCGCCGACCTGCGCTAGTGCTGCGTGGCGGATCAGCGCGTCGCCACCACAGGCCCGCGCCAACCCGATCGGCGTGTCCCATTCGCGGTCGATCAGCCGGTTGTAAACGCTGACGTCGGGGGCCACTTCGCGCCGCCGCCCGCAGATCACCACGGCGGCTGGGTGAGCGGAAAAACCTGCACGCGCGGCCTCCAGAAACCCCGGTTGCAGCTGCGTGTCGCCGTCCAGAAACAGCACGAACTCGGGCGGGTCGCCCGCCAGCGCCTGCCAACCTGCATTGCGCGCGCGCGCGGCGGTAAAGGGCTGCGTCATGTCCAGCGCCACACCCTGCGCGCCCTGTGCCGCCGCCGCCGTCAGCGACCCATCCGTCGATCCCGAATCCACATAGACCACGCGCCGCACCCGACCTTGCAGAGAGGCCAGACAGGCCAACAGCCGCGCCCCCTCATTCCGGCCGATCACCACGGCGTCGATTTTGTCGGTTCCCGGCATCGCCAGACCCCCCATTTCCCAGCTTGGTTAGACCAGCCAATCCCCGGCGGATTCAAGCCCCATTTGCCCCGCCGGACCCCGGCCAAAGCGGGCCTTTCGCTTTCTTTTTACAGAGTTTTCTGCTATACCAAATATGGTGGGTCGGGGGGCCTTTACGATGTGATGACGGCGGCGGGCGCATGCCCGGCCACGTTAATCCAGAATTAAGGTCGCGCAAACCAACTGGTTTTCGCCATACCCGCAGCGACGCCTTGTCAAAAGGGCGCTTCGCTGTGCTGCGGTTCTGCGTTTTTTTGGTGTTGAGTCTTATTGGTCAAAGCAGATTTTACCTGCAAATACAGGAACTTAATTTATGATGGACAAGACCCCGGAAGCGCGGAGTGTCCGCCCGGTGGGCGGCGTTTCCCTGTTCGGAACCGGAGCCAAGCATCGCCCCACCGCCATTGATTTTCTGGGCGCCTCTGCGCGCGCGGCGCTTGTCGCCTCGGATAATCTGGCGATGTTCACCCCGTCGCGGGTGTGGAAATCGCTGACTGAAGCGACGCTTTCGAACCAGATGCTGATTGAAAACGGTTTGTTTCCAGTTTCGTCGTCAGAGCCTGCGGTCACTGCTTTTGACCTTTTGCGCACCCGTCTGATGCAGGGTCTGGCGCAGAAGGGATGGCGCCGGATTGCCATCACCTCGCCCACGCATGGCTGTGGCAAAAGCTTTGTCGCGGCCAACCTGGCGCTAAGCCTGTCGCGCCGCCCCGAGGGTCGGTCAGTGCTGGTGGACCTTGATCTGCGCAGCCCGCAACTGGCGCGGATCATGGGGCTGAAACAGCCGCTTCACCTGCGCGAATTTCTGATCGGGGAACAGCCGCTAGAGGCGGCGTTTCGCCGTCATGGCCGCCAATTGGCGCTGGCGCTGAACACGGTTGCCGTGGCCGACACGCCCGCGCTTCTGCAAGATCCCGCCGTCCACAAATCGCTTGAAACCATCGTCGAACAGCTGGACCCAGAGATCGTGATCTATGACATGCCGCCGGCCTTGGCCTGCGATGATCTTCTGGCCATCTCCGGTCAGGTCGATGCGGTGCTTCTGGTCGTCGATGGCACCAAAACCTCGCCCGAGGAAATTCGCCGTTGCGAAGAGCTTTTGACCGATACCTTGCCGCTGATGGGTGTGGTGTTGAACCGCAGCCAGGATCTGCGTCTGGGCCGCTACCGGTATCAAAAGGACTAGGCGCCGATGGGGCAAATTCAAACTCTGGACGAATTCGTCAGCTTCCTGCTGCGCCGCATCAGGATCATCGCTTTGGTAACATTGGTGGGTATGGCGCTGTCGCTGGCCTATGCCAAATCTCTGCCGCGGCTTTACACGGCGGCCTCGGTTTTGCAGGTCGAACTGCCAACCCTGAACGAGGGCGGGTCGGACCAGTCCAGCCTTGGCGCGGCGCAGATGCTGCAAACGATTGAACAGGATCTGACCACGCGCGACGCAATGCTGACGGTGATCAACCGCCACAAACTGTTTGCCGATGCGCCGGACCTAAGTCAGGACCGCATGGCGTTTTTGCTGCGTCAGGCGATCGTGTTTCAACCCATCACCTCGACCAATGCGGCCAATTTCGGCGGCGGTCCGGCGATTTCGGCGCTGATCATTTCGGCCACCTGGGATGACCCCGATCTTGCCGCACGCATCGCCAATGATTTCGCGCAATCCCTGCTGGATTATTCGGCGGCGGGCAGCCGCGACCGGGCGCGCGACACCGAAGAATTCTTTCGCGACGAAGTGGACCGTCTGGGCGCCGAGGTTGCCGCCATCGAGGCCGAGCAGACCGCCTTCAAGAACGCGAATTCCGACTTTCTGCCGGAAATCTCGGCTGCGCGGCGTGAGGAACTGATCACGCTGGAAACCGATCTGCGCCAGTCGGAACGGGAGGTGGCCACGCTGAACGGCCAACGTATCGCGCTGGTGGCCGCGGGCAGCGACCGCGCCACCGACAAACGTCAACTGGCCGACCTTGACGCCCAACTGGAGGTGGCGGTGGCGCAGCGCAATCAAGTCACGTCTCGCCGGGCCGAATTGATGGCCGCGCTGGCCAATGCCCCCGAGGTCGAACAGGGCCTGTCGGGGCTGGACCGTCAACTGCGCCAGGCGCAGGACAAATATGATCTGGCCGTCACCCAGTTGTCCGCCGCCCAAACCGAAGTGCAACTGGCCATGGCCAACAAGACCGAGCGCTTTGCCCTGCTGGAACGCGCCAATATTCCGGAAGACTCCATCGGCTCCAGTCGGCGCAAGGTGGCCATGGCCGGAACGCTGGCCTCGGTTCTGGCGGGTCTGGGTCTGGCCTTTATGGTCGAACTGCGATTCCCCATCCTGCGCACCGCCGAGCAGGTGGAGCGGCAATTGAAAATTCGTCCGATCGTGTCGATCCCCGATCTTGGGGCGAAACGGGCCCGGTCGCCCCTGCCAACGTCGCTGCGCCTGACCGACGGGACGGCCCGCCCACCGCTGTGCCTGCCGCGCTATCTGGTGGCGGGGGCCTGCCTGACATTGGGTCTTTTGGCGCTGGCGGCGATGCTGGGCTAAACCCCGCACCCATGACAAAGGGGGCGGCCTGATGGCACGCCCCCGTTATTCAGGACTGTTTTGGTCGTGTCAGTAACCGGTGCCTTTCAGCACCACGGACACGGTCCGCACCAGAATCTCCATATCGGTTTTCAGGCTTAGTGCCGCCTCATAGGCGGTGTCATATTCGGCCCGCGCTTCAAACGTGGTGCGGTTGCGGCCTGCGGTCTGCCAATAGCCGGTGATGCCCGGACGCAGCGCATAATAGGCCGAGCCGGGATACATCAGCTGCTGGCTGATCATCATCGGGCGCGGTCCGACCAAGCTCATATCGCCTTTCAGCACGTTCCAAAGCTGCGGCAACTCGTCCAACGAGGATTTGCGCAGGATGCGGCCCACAGCGGTAATCCGCGGATCGTTCTGCAACTTCTGCGTCTTGTCCCATTCCGCCCGCGCCGAGGGGTTGGATTGTAAATAGTCGTTCATCCGCGCGTCAGCATCCGTCACCATCGACCGCAGCTTCCACATGCGGAACTTCTTGCCCTGCCGCCCGACGCGCATTTGCGTGTAGAACGGGTTGCCGCCTTCCAGCGCGACCACAGTAGCCAGCGCCCCCACGATCGGCACGATGACCGGCAGGCTGACAAGGATCGCCGTGATGTCGAAGGCGCGTTTGAACAGGCGGCGATAGGCCCCCGTCCGCGTGGCGGTGGCGTTCAGCGCAAAAGCTGGCGGGTCGATCTTGGCAACAGCACCCTGCGGTGTCCGGGAAATATTGGTGGTAATTTCTGCCAGGTTAATCGTCATAGCACCGCTCCAACTGTCCATTGTTTCACAAAGCAACACTGATCATTGTCGTCGCCAACGCGGGACCAAGATCGAAAAACTCGTACTCCCCAACAAAACGGGGGCTCGGTGTCGAAAATACAGCTCATAATTTCAGCCCAATCTTCTGGGGCCCCATCGATGATTTTACGGCCAAGGCCCAAGTTTGGCGACAAGTTTCACTGCATTCTGACCACATTTTTGGCAAATTTTATGACAATTTTGGACGCATCGTCACCACAATGCTGCCACAATCTGAATATGAACAACCGTGGATTGAAGTCGCACCAAAAGGGCAAAAATTCACCGCTCCCTGATTCGAGCGTGCAGCGTCAAATCGGTATGCCGTGTTCCCCGCTTGGCGCTTGGCCCGCCCCTGCTCCGCACCCAAAACCGGCGAAAGCATTGTTTCCACTATGAAATGCAACACGTGAAGGTTGCAGCTGCGCCGCCCGATCCGGGCGTTCTGCGCGGTTTTCCGGGGCCCGACACGGTGTTTTCGGCCCAATGCGGCGAAATAGGCCGAAAGGCGCGCTATTGTTTCTTATTCTGAAACAATGCGCCCTAAATAAACGCCGTAATTGTTTTTAGCATAGGTTTTGGCCTGCTTTTTCAAAATGGCCTTATCGGTCCATCCGGCGCGAAAGGCGATCTCGTCCGGGCTGCCGACTTGCAGGCCCTGCCGCATTTCCAGCGTGCGCACAAAGTTGCCGGCGTCCAGCAGGCTGCCATGCGTGCCGGTGTCCAGCCAGGCGAACCCGCGCCCCATGCGTTCGATATGCAGGCTGCCCTCGGCCAGATAAATCTCCAGCAGGTCGGTGATCTCCAACTCGCCACGGGGCGAGGGTTTGACCTTGGCCGCCAGATCCGGCGCGCGGCCATCCAGAAAGTACAACCCCGTCACCGCATAGTTTGACGGCGGCACCTTGGGCTTTTCGATGATCTGATTGACCCGGCCCTGTTCGTCAAACCCGACCACGCCGTAGCGTTCCGGGTCGGACACGCGATAGCCAAAAACCGTGCCGCCCACGTCCCGCGCATTGGCCGCTTCCAGCATTTCCGGCAAGCCGTGCCCGAAAAAGATGTTGTCGCCCAGCACCATGGCCGACGGCGCACCGTCCAGAAAATCGGCCGCCAGCAGATAGGCCTGCGCCAGACCGTCCGGCGACGGCTGGGTGATATAGGTCAGCGAGATGCCCCACTGGCTGCCATCGCCCATCAGCCGGACGAACTGGCTTTGATCTTCGGGCGTGGTGATCACCGCAATCTCGCGGATGCCGGTCAGCATCAGCGCCGACAGCGGGTAATAGATCATCGGCTTGTCGTAGATCGGCAAAAGCTGCTTGGACACGCCCATCGTGATCGGCCACAGCCGCGTGCCAGAGCCTCCGGCAAGGATGATGCCTTTTCTGGTCATGCGGTCAATTCCTTTAGAATAGGGCGCAGATCCGCGCGCCAGTCGGGCCGGTCGATGCCAAAGGCGGCATTCAGGGCCGAACAGTCCATCCGGCTGTTGGCCGGGCGGCGGGCGGGCGTGGGATAGGCCGTGGTCGGGATGTCGGTGATCTGGCAGGGCAAGGCGGCCTGCGCCATGATTTCCCGCGCGAAATCGGCCCAGGATGTATCGGGTGCGCCGCTGAAATGATGCGTGCCACCGGGCTGGCCCGCCACCATCGCCGCCGCACAGGTGATCAGCGCATCGGCTATTGCCGCTGCTGGCGTCGGCCCGCCGATCTGATCGGCCACCACGGTCAGGGCCGGTCGATCCCGGCCCAGCCGCAGCATGGTCTTGACGAAATTGGCCCCATGCGCCGACACCACCCAGGATGTCCGCAGGATCAGGCTGTTGCCCCCCGCCGCGCGCACGCCGACCTCTCCGGCCAGTTTGGACCGTCCATAAGCACCCAACGGGGCCGTCGGATGATCCACGGCAAAGGGCATCGTCCCCGCGCCATCGAACACATAATCGGTAGAGATGTGCAAAAACGGCAGACCCCGCGCCGCGCAAGCCCGCGCCATCGCGGTTGGTGCATCGCCGTTCACAATCGTAGCTGCCGGCTCTTCAGCCTCGGCCTTGTCAACGGCGGTCCAGGCGGCGGCGTTGATCACCGCATCGGCGTCGCTGGCCATAACGGCGGCGGCACAGGCGGCGGGATCCATCAGATCGGCCACGTCGCGCGCCAGAAACCGCGCGGTCACCCCGGCAGGCAGACGCCGGGCCAACTCTTGCGCGACCTGGCCGGTTTGGCCGAACACCAGAAGCTTCACGCCTTGACCCCCAATCGGACCCCAACCCCGGCCCGAGATTGCAACGGCTTCCACCATGCCTCGTTATCCAGATACCATTGCACGGTTTTTTCAAGCCCTTCTTCCACCGTGACCGAGGGGCGCCACCCCAGTTCGGTGCGAATCCGGGTCGGATCAATGGCATAGCGCGCGTCGTGGCCGGGCCGGTCGGTGACATAGGTGATCTGATCGGCATAGGGGCGCGCCTTGGGCCGCTTTTGGTCCAGAATGGCGCAGATCGTGGTTACCAGATCAATATTGCGCCGCTCATTCTCGCCACCGATATTGTAGCTGCGCCCCAAAACGCCCTTTTGCACCACCAGCAGCAACGCATCAGCGTGATCTTCGACATAAGCCAGTCGCGCACGTTCAGCCCCGCCCCGTAAACCGGAATAGGCTTTCCCGCCAGCGCGTTCAGGATCGTGACCGGCACCAGCTTTTCGGGGAAATGGAAGGGGCCGTAATTGTTGGAACAATTGGTCAGCACCACCGGCAGGCCATAGGTTTCATGCCAGGCCCGCACCAGATGATCGCTGGCCGCTTTCGACGCCGAATAGGGGCTGCGCGGGTCATAGGGCGTGGCCTCGTTAAACTGCCCGGTGTCGCCAAGCGAGCCGAACACCTCATCCGTCGAGATGTGGTGAAAGCGGAAACTGTCCGGCCTGCCCTGCGCCTGCCAATAGGCGCGCGCCGCCTCCAGCATGTTATAGGTGCCGTTGATATTGGTCAGGATGAAATCACCCGGCCCGTCGATGGACCGGTCGACATGGCTTTCCGCCGCCA
>JANNBI010000202.1:0-17308 GCA_031385345.1 Paracoccaceae bacterium
CCAAACCTTCGGGTGATTGGCGGCTGCTGCGGCTCGGACCACCGCCATGTGGGCGAGGCGTCGCGGCATTTTCATCGGGCAGGGGCAGTTCCGGGCGTTCGGCAACTCTGACACCGCCGGTTGCCGGGCAAAGGACCAGAACGGGGGTTGTAAACCGGCCGAAACGTCGGTAAGGCACCCCCACTTCACAGGCGAGGCTTGGGCTGATCGGGGAGAAATCCCGTGACGTCCGCCGGTTGGGGCACATGCTCTGAGACGGCTTCGCCAAGGTTTGAAACCGGAAAAGGACAAGACATGGCTCTTCCAGAGTTTACCATGCGTCAGTTGCTTGAAGCTGGCGTTCACTATGGCCACCAGACCGCCCGTTGGAACCCCCGCATGGGCGAGTTCATTTATGGCGACCGCAACGGCATCCACATTCTTGATCTGACGCAGACAGTTCCGATGCTGGACGCCGCGTTGAAGATCGTGCGCGATACGGTCGCCAAGGGCGGGCGCATCCTGTTCGTCGGCACCAAGCGTCAGGCGCAAAAGCCGGTCGCCGAAGCCGCCGAGAAATGCGCACAGTTCTACATGAACCACCGCTGGCTGGGCGGCACGCTGACCAACTGGAAAACGATTTCCCAGTCAATCCTGCGTTTGAAGCAGATCGACGAATTGCTGGCTTCGGGTGCCGAGGGCATGACGAAGAAAGAGCGTCTGAACATGGAACGCGATCAGGGCAAGCTGCAAGCTTCGCTGGGCGGGATCCGCGAAATGGGCGGCACGCCGGACCTGTTGTTCGTGATCGACGTGGGCAAAGAGGGTCTGGCGATCCTTGAAGCACAAAAGCTGGGCATCCCGGTTGTCGGCATCGTGGACACCAACAACTCGCCCAAGGGCGTGGATTACGTGATCCCCGGCAATGACGACGCGGCGCGCGCGATTGCGCTGTATTGCGACCTGATCGCCCGTGCGGCGCTGGACGGCATGTCGGCCCAGATGGGGGCTGCTGGTGTCGATCTTGGCGCGTTGGACGAAGCGCCGGTTGAGGAAGCTGTCGAGGCCTGATCGCCTTTTGACGCAAAAGTGTAACCCGGCGGCGCTAAACCCCGCCGGGCCAATTCACATCTAAAGGGATATGACCATGAACATCACCGCTGCGATGGTGAAAGAACTGCGCGACAGCACCGGCGCAGGCATGATGGACGCCAAGAAGGCCTTGACCGAGGTTGATGGCGATATGGAAGCGGCTGTCGATTGGCTGCGCACCAAGGGTCTGGCCAAGGCTGCCAAAAAGGCCGACCGGGTGGCCGCCGAGGGTCTTGTCGGCGTCGCCGTTTCGGGCGGGCGCGGCGTGGCTGTCGAAGTGAACTCGGAAACCGACTTTGTCGCCAAGAACGCCGACTTCCAGTCGCTGGTGCGCGGGCTGACCAATGCCGCGCTGAAAGCGTCGGATGTTGACGCACTGCGCGAGATGGATATGGGCGGCAAAACCGGCGCGGGCGCGGTTCTGGACGCGGTGGCGCTGATCGGTGAGAACATCACCCTGCGCCGCATGGCCGCGATTGAAGGCGATACGGTGGTGTCTTATATCCACACCGCCGCTGCGGATGGTTTGGGGCGGATCGGCGTTCTGGTGGCCGTAAAGGGCACCGACAACGGCATTGCCAAGCAGATCGCGATGCATGTAGCTGCGACGTCGCCGCTGGCTTTGTCCGAGGCGGATCTGGATCCGACCGTGGTGGAACGCGAATTGGCCGTGCAGACCGCCAAGGCGATGGAAGAAAACGCGGCTTCGGCCAAACCCAAGCCCGATGCCGTTATTCAGAACAACATCATTCCGGGCCGGATGAAAAAGTATCTGGGCGAAGTGACCTTGCTGAACCAGCAATTCGTGGTCAATCCCGATCTGACCGTCGGTCAGGCGGCGAAAGAGGCCGGGGTTGAAGTGGTTGGTTTTGTGCGTCTGGCCGTGGGCGAAGGCATTGAAAAGGTCGCAGGCGATTTTGCGGCCGAAGTGGCAAGCATGGTCAAGGGCTGACCTTCGTCTGACAAGGCAAGCCGATGAACAGGGAAGGGGGCTCGCAGTTGCGGGCCCTTTTTCCATTGGGCAGGCTGGTTTTATCGGGTTGGTTTGGGGCGGCGCCAAAACGCGAAAAGGCGGTGGTATCCTGCCGGAAACCACCGCCCTTGCGCCGCGCATGGGGATTAGTGCGAACACATCTTGAAAGCAAAGCTTAGAAAATACCAAGCCAAACTCGTAGGATACTAGCCGGAGGGCCTTGTGAAAATACACAGTTTGTCCGACCGCATGTCCCGACAGCTTGCGCCATTTGCTCGGAACACTTTCACTGTTAGTCGATTGTGGAATCGGGTGAAGTAAGGAAAACCTTACCCTGCGGCGATTGCGGCGGTGGCTGTCTGGGGGGCGATGTCATTGTACATCAAATTCAGGAAAGCGGCCTTAGCGACGGCTTGGGTGGTGGTGTCAACACCCAAGACCTCTCGGGCGAGACGCAGGTGTTTTTCGACCATAGCCGCCGAAATTCCAAGGATCGTCGAGACGTCCTGCGAGGTTTTGCCATCCGACACCCATTCCAGAACCTGGCGCTGGCGCGGCGTCAGGGGGCGGGTGCGCGCGGCAATCGGGAACTGGATCAGCTTTAGGTGCAGCACCTGCGCCACACTGTCGATTTCTGTGCGGTGGCGGGCCCAGATCTGTTCCACATCGAGGTCGGTCAGATGCGGGTCGGCTATCAAACCAAGCGAGCCTTTGGAGCGGGTCGAATTGGCGGGAAAGCTGATGGTGATGCCCGAGGTGATGCCGATCTTCTGATTTTCACGCAGGGTGGCCATCTCATCCGGGGTTAAAAGGCCCTCAGCCGCGGCGGTTTTGACCCAGGCCCAGGTGCAGGCACCGACATGGCGTTCGGCCCAATGATAGACCGGGGTGCGGGCAAAGAATTTGCCGTGAAAGTAGCGTTTGACATAATAGGGATCGCAGGTTGACAGGAACATCACGTCATCAGGATCCCCAACCGAGCGGTCGTGGCGAAAACGGGTGTAGCCATAGTTGACGCGGGAAAAGCCGTGACTGGCAAAAAACTCGGTTGCCAATCGCCAGGCGTTGTCGGCACTGGTGGCCGCAGAAAGTGCAACGACAAGGGTCAGGGCATCGGACATCTCAGTCTCCATCGGCAAATGCACTTGGGTCAACCGTTCAGCCATTAGAGGGCCATGTCGAGTTGGCGGTGCGGCACAGGTACAAGTTTTACGCGGTTTTGACGGCAAGTTGGGGTTTGGGGGTTTCGGATGGGCTTCCATATATTACATAATATTGATTATGCGATATAAGGCTGCTGTGGGTTGTGGGAATGCTGGCGCCCCTCTTTGGTTGCGGGAAAGATGATTTGTCTGTGGTATTGCAGCGGGTTGTTGGGTGATCTTCAGAACGTGCATCAAGAGGTGCGCGACTTGCGCCTAGAGCAGTTTGCGGTCGCGGGCGATCATGGCGGCGTGGGTGCGGTTTTTGGCGGCTAGCTTGCGGCTCATGGTTTTGACATGAAGCTTTACCGTGACCTCTTGCAGATCATAATCGCGGGCGATTTCCTTGTTCGATTTGCCGTCACAGATGCCGCGCAGCACGTCCAATTCGCGCGGCGACAAGAACGCATCGTTGTTCGGCACCTCGCGTTTCAACAAGGACATCGGGGCAAAGGTTTCACCCGCCACCATGAACCGGGCGGCGGCGACCATGGATTTTGACGACAGCGTTTTGGGCACATAGCCCGCCGCCCCCATCGCCAGCGCCTGTTCGGCAATGGCAGGCGTGGCGGCCCCGGACATCAGGGCCACCGGGCGCCCCTGATTGACCAGCATCATGCGACGCAGGCCTTCTAATCCTTGCATTCCGGGCATGTCGAAATCAATCAGCGCCAGATCAAAGCTGCCCGTGGTGCCGACCATTTCCATCGCATCTTGCAAGGTTGCCGCTTGGCACACCTCTTCGAAACCCTCATGCTCTAGAAAAGCAGCGATGGTTTCCCGTACGAGGTCATGATCATCTGCGACCAAAATCCGCATTGCCGACCACCTTTCACCCTTCACCACATCAAATCGTTAGTCCTGCTGGTCTTGTTCGCGTAATGCCGATGACAGTTGATTTGATTGGAAATTCTGTCTGCAATACGGCGGAAAACCGCAGGCCACCATGGATGGGTTAACCCACCGTAGTATGGACCTATCCGAAAGAATAGAGGAATATCCAAATGAACCCAAGAAGCACTGCAATCGGTGTGAGACAATCTGCGAGGTTTGAGGGCCGGAAGCAAAGGAACACGAATGATTAGATCATGGTCCAGGAAAATTCCGACAGGATTGGTCGTCGGGGTGGTCTTGGGGATTTTTGGCGCGGCGGCGGCGGCGGAGACGCGGCCCCTGCCCCTTGGCGCGCCAATCCTGAAGGTTATTTTGACCGCAGATGCCACCGCGGCTGATGGAACGCCAGTTGCGGCGACCGAATCGGCGTTTGATCTGGACATGCTAAAGGCGTTACCGGTGACGACATTCCGCACCTCGACCGTTTGGACGGAAGGCGTGTCAGAGTTTACCGGCGTGTCCCTGGCCGACTTTGCCAAGGCAATGAACGTGACCAGCGGCACGATGCTGATGTATGCGGTCAACGATTATGTGGCTGAGGTTCCGATCAGTGATGCGGTCGAAGGTGGCCCGATTTTGGCCTATCTGATGGATGGTCAAGAGATGGCCGTACGCGACAAGGGCCCGATCTGGGTGATTTATCCCTATGATTCCAGCCCGGAATTTCAGACCGAGGTGGTTTATTCGCGGTCAATCTGGCAATTGGTAAAGATTGAATTCAAGCCCTGAGGGCGGACGGGGGGCTTTTTGAAGGTCCAATCTGACATCCCTGCCCCGCCGCTGCGCAAAACGCGCGCGGCGGCTCTTGGTGTCGTGTTGACGCTGTCGCTGATTGGCATTCTCTTTTTGTTTCTGGATGTGCAGCAGACCATCACCACGCGCTACACGGCGTCCTCTGACACCGGGCAATGGACGTTGGCGCAGACCGATGTGGAGTTTCTGACCTTTCGCGATGCCGTAGCCGGCGCGGAAATGGGCCGGCAGACACTGGAGGATGTGCGCAAACGTTATGACGTGTTTTACAGCCGGGTGATGACGCTGAAGGCGGGGAAAATCTTTGCCTTGCTGCACAAAGACCCAGGATTTGCTGACAATTTCCAAAAGATCCTTACCTGGTTGATCGAGGTTCAGCCGCTGATTGATGGGCCGGACGCGCAGTTGCGTGCGGGTTTGGCGTCTTTGGAGGACGGATCACATAACTTGCGGCCAAACGTGCGCAATGTCGCGCTGGAGGGGTTGCGCGCCTTTGCGGCGATTTCGGATGCGGAACGCAAGCGGGTGGCCGATACGCTGGTGGCCGCCGGGGCCCTGACCCTGTCGCTGATCCTTGTCCTGCTGTCTTTGGTGGTGATCTTGCTGGTCATGGACCGCAACACCCGGTTGATGACGGCGGAAAAACTGGAAACCCTTGACCGGTTGCAGGCGATAATTGCCACGGCGCTGGACGCGGTGATCGTGATGGATGGGCGCGGCCAAATTGTTGAATTCAACGGGTCCGCCGCCGGGGTGTTCGGGGTGCCACGGGACGCGGCTTTGGGGCGCGACATGGTCGATGTGATCATTCCCGCAACGGAACGGGCGCTGTATCCGGACGGCAAATCGCTGTACCGCGCGGCCGAGGACCGGCGGCTGTCCAATCAGGGACGGCTGAGGTTGACCGCGCGCCATGCGACGGGCCGGCTTTTCCCCATCGAAGGTTCTATCACTCGTGTTGCGTCCAAGGGGCAGGATTTGTTCGTGGCCTTTCTGCGCGATCTGTCCAACGTGGTCGCCAGCGAACAGGCGTTGATGAAAGCCCGCGATGATGCGCTTGCCGGAGAGCGGGCCAAAGCGAAACTTCTGGCCGTGATGAGCCACGAGATGCGCACGCCGCTGAACGGCATGATCGGGATGATCGAACTGCTGGACGAGACAGAGATGAACCCCAAACAGCGCGACTATCTGGGGGTGATGCAGATTTCGGGGCGGTTGCTGATCCATCATGTCGAAGATGTGCTGAACATCGCGCAGCTGGAAACCGGGCATATGCCCAATCAGACCGAATGGTTCGATCTGGCAGCTTTGATAGACGAGGTCTTTGCCAATCAGCGCCCGGCCGCGATCGCGCAGGGCAACACGCTGACGCTGGACCGGCCCGCGACCGACCACACCATGCTGAACGCCGATCCCTTTCAACTGCGGCAGGTTTTGATGAACCTGATCGGCAATGCGATCAAATTCACCCGCGATGGGCAGATCCGGCTGGAGTTTACATCCGAGCCGCTGACCGGGACGACCTTGTTGCGGGTGGTGGATACGGGCATCGGCATTGATCCGGCAGATCATGACCGGGTGTTTGAAGATTTCGTCATCCTGGACACCACCTATTCGCGGCGGGTGGGCGGCACGGGGTTGGGTTTGGGGATCACACGGCGGATCGTCCAGAATATGGGGGGCGAGATCTGGGTCGAGAGTGTGCTGGGTCAGGGCAGCAGTTTCGTGCTGCGTTTGCCGGGGGATTTGGCCGGACGCCAAGCGCAAGAGGCGACGCAAGCACCACCCGAGGTGCCGGAACCGGTGCTGCCGATGCATGTGCTGGTGGTCGAAGATAACGCCATCAACCGTTTGGTGGTGCGCGAAATGCTGGTGCGGCTGGGGCATGTCATCGAGGTGGCGCATGATGGCACCGAGGCCGTGCATCTGGCAGGATTGACACGTTACGATCTGATTTTGATGGATATCTCCATGCCGCGTATGGACGGCGTCGAAGCAACCCTTGCCATTCGCAGTGGCGGCGGCAAGTCGGCGCAATCCCCGATCATCGCCCTGACCGCCCATGCCCTAAGCGACGAGGTGGCGCGGTTCCGGGCCGCGGGGATGCAGGATGTGCTGGTCAAGCCGATGACCGGGCGGGCGCTGGCGGCAGTGCTGGGGCGGGTCGGCAGCCGGACCGTCGATGCCGGTTTGTTGGCCGAGGTTATGGCCGGGATGGGACCGGCGCGGGGGCCAAGGCTGCTGGTGGCGTTTTTGCAGGACAGCGATGCCGGGTTGGCCAAGGTTCAGGTCATGTTGTACAGGCGTGCAGATCTGGATGAGATCCGCCGCGAGATCCACAAGCTGTGCGGGTCAACCGCGATCTTCGGCGCGCGGTTGGTCAGCGAGGCGCTGCAAGAGGCTGAGGATCTGTGCCGCACCGGCGATCACACCGATGTGGCGGAAGCGATGACCGGGGTGGGCAAATTATGGGCGGAAAGCCGCGAGATCATCCGCGCCTCGGCCCCGGCGCTTCAGGGGGCCAAGGCGGGGATGTGACCGACAGCAGCTTTTGCGTTTCACGCGCCGGGTGTTAGGCTGTGGGATGGGACGGGCGTGGACAAGGGGACAACGGATGACCAGTGACAGCCAAATCCTGACGGCGCTGCATGGCCTTGCGGCGGCGTTCAACGCGCATGACATTGACGGCGTGATGCGGTGGTTCGCGCCAGAGTGTTCGTTGGACATGCCACGCGGTCCCCTGCCCCATGGCACCCGCTTTGACGGGTTCGCGCAGGTGAAAAAGGGCCTTATGGGCCGGTTTGAAACCACGCCGGACGTGGCTTATGACAATCTGGAGCATTTTGTGGCCGGGGATTGCGGCATGTCGCGCTGGCTTTTGACTGGCACCAAGCTGAATGGTGAAAAGGTCAAAGTGCAAGGCTGCGACTTTTACAGCTTTCGCGACGGGCTGGTCATCCGCAAGGATTCCTACTGGAAGATCGTCGAATAGCCCCCAAAGGACACGCGGCATCGTTGCTGGTTTGGGAAGTTTGGTGCACCCGACTGGATTCGAACCAGTGACCTCTGCCTTCGGAGGGCAGCGCTCTATCCAGCTGAGCTACGGGTGCGGCATGGCTGATCTAGGCCAAGACGCGGCGGATGGCAACGGCAAATCAGCCTAAAAGCTCGTGACACAGATCAAGCGCGGTGACGAGGGCGTCAACCTCGGCCACGGTGTTGTACAGACCGAAGGAAGCCCGGCACGAGGCCGTGATGCCCAGATGTTCCATCAAGGGCATGGCGCAGTGGGTGCCAGCACGCACCGCGATGCCGCTTTTGTCCAGAATGGTGGAAATGTCATGGGCATGGGCCGCCCCGGCCATGGTGAAGGAAAAGATCGCGCCCTTGCCAGCCGAATTTCCCTGCACCGTCAACCAGTTCAACGCCCCCAGCCGGACACGGGCATAGTCGCGCAGGGTAGTTTCGTGTTCAAGGATATTGGCCATGCCAAGGTCGGTCATATAGTCCAGCGCCACGCCAAGGCCGATCTGCTGCACGATGCCGGGGGTTCCGGCTTCAAACTTCATCGGGGCAGAGTTGTAGGTGACGGTATCGCGCGACACCTCGCGGATCATGTCACCGCCGCCCAGAAAGGGCCGCATCTGGGCCATGCGTTCCGGCGTGATATAGATCGCGCCCGAGCCTGAGGGGCCATAAAGTTTATGGCCAGTAAAGGCATAGAAATCGCAGCCGATGGCCGTCACGTCCACCGGGCGATGCGCCGCCGCCTGCGAACCGTCAACCAGCACCGGCACGCCCTTGGCGCGGGCCCCGGCGCAGATCGCAGCCACATCGACCACGGTGCCAAGCACATTTGACATATGGGTGACGGCGATCAGTTTGGTGCGTGGGCCGATGGCATCCAGCACCGCCTGCGGATCAAGATCGCCGTTCGCATCCGGTTCGACCCAGCGCAGAATCACGCCCTGCCGTTCGCGCAGGAAATGCCAGGGCACGATATTGGCGTGATGTTCCAGCACCGAAAGCACAATTTCGTCGCCCGGTAGCAGGCGGGGCGCGGCCCAGGCGTAGGACACAAGGTTGATCCCCTCGGTCGCGCCGGTGGTAAAGATGATGTGGTCTTCAGAAGGGGCGTTCAGGAAGCGGGCAATCTTGCCGCGCACGGATTCGTAAGCGTCGGTGGCGGTGTTGGACAGCCAGTGCAACCCGCGGTGGACGTTGGCATATTCCTGTTCATAGGCATGGGTCATCGCGTCAATGACCACGCGGGGCTTTTGCGCCGATGCGCCGTTGTCCAGATACACCAAGGGCTTGCCATTGACCTGCCGCGACAGGATCGGGAAATCAGCGCGGATTTTCTGAAGGTCATACATGTCGAAGCCTCACATTCAGGCGGAAAGATAGACCAGCGCAACGCCGATCAGCAGCAGAGCGCCCAGAAACACCACGGCGGTCAGGAAGGTGGATTTGAAGTCATGCACTTCGGCAATGAAGGCGGCCAGCAGCCAGGTGATCATGGCAAAGGCCACCAAAGACAGCACCCCGGCCGAAGCCGGAAAGGCCAGCATCAGCAGCAAAAGCCCCAGTTGCAGCGCCAGCAGCAAGAAATCCAGCCATGCGATGACCAGCAGCACCTGATCCAGCCGCCCGGTGCCACCAAACAGCCGCCCGACCCCGGTGACTGACAGAGCGAAGATCGCCATGCCAAGCGCCTGCATCGCGGCCAAAAGCAGCGGCTGGCGCATCAGCAGGTCCATCTCGGGGTTGCCGGTGGGCGGGGTGATCTGGCTGACCAAAACCGAAATGACCGCCGAAAGGGCGGCAACCAAAGCCACGGCCAACAGTGCCAGCGCATAGCCGCCACCAAGGGATTTGACCCGCGCGGCGGCGCTGCGCGGGATGGTGATGCTTTCCAGAAGCAAAGCGGTGATCAAAGTGCGGTCAATCAGCATTGGCTTGCCCCGCTGCGCGCAGATGAAGAATCCAGAAGGTCAGGAAGATGACGAAGGTGATCAGCCCGATCAGGGTCAGTTGCGTGCCCTGCCCGATCATGCCGCCGACCAGACCGACCAGCAAAACCAAGGGCGAGACGACGACCAACGCCCAAAACAGCGCGATGCGTGCGCCGTACCATGTGGGGCGGCTGCCGATGGCGCGTGCCGCAAGACCGCCAAGGGCCGCGATGAAGTAAAGGAACGGGATCGTCGCCAACAGCGCCAGCCCGCGCGGCAACAATTGTGCGGCGACGGGGATTTCGGGGTTCAGGGCGCTGACGCGCGCGGCTTCGGGCCACTGCGCGATGAAGCAGATGATCAGGAACACCACGATGAAGGTGAAGGCGAAGGGTTCGGATTTGCCCCGCGCCAAATGACGGCGCAACACCTGCGAGGGCCTGCGCCAGCTATCCAGAATGTCAGCGACCACAGACACCGCGCCGCCCTACCCTTCGTGCCTTGCCAGCCAGTTGCGCAGACGGTCGCGGATGTCGTCGGCAATCGCCTCATCCTCGATCTCGTCGATCGCTTCGGCCAGAAATGCCAGAACCATCAGGGATTGCGCCTCTTTCAGGGGCACCCCGCGCGAACGCAGATAGTAAAGCGCTGTCTCGTCAATCGCGCCCGAGGTGGAGCCGTGGCTGCATTTCACGTCGTCGGCGTAGATCTCCAGCTCTGGTTTGGCCAGAAACTGGCTGTCGTCGTCCAGCAGCAAGGCTTGCGAGATTTGATAGCCATCGGTCTTTTGCGCGCCTTGTTGAACCAGAATTTTGCCCTGAAACACGCCGACCGCACCGTTTTTCAGCACCTTCTTGAACACCTGACGGCTTTCGCAACGCTCACCCCGTTGGGTGACAAAGATGGTGTCGTCATGCAGAAAATCACCGTCGCCCATCGAGGCCCCGGCGATATGGGCCACGGCGTCATGGCCGACCAGATCGATCACCGCTTCGTTGCGGGTCAGGCGGCCGTTGGCGGTGACGGTAAAGCTTTTGAACCGGGCATTGGCGTCCAGACGGGCGAAGATATAGGTGCAGGCGCGGCGTTCATGGTCGCGGCCTTGGGTGCGGATGTGGTGAAAGATGCCGCCTTCGGCAATCTCAACCTCCATCACCGCGGTCAGGCGGGCGGCGGCGGGTCCGGATTCCAGAAGGGTGACTTGGGCGCCCGGTTCGATCTTGATGCAATGGTGGAAGATCACATCGGAACGTGTTGATTTATGGTCGTAAACCAAAGAAATCGGCCGCGACGTTTTTGCCGTAACGCGGATCAACATACCGTCGGTAGCAAAGGCGGTGTTCAGCGCGGCAAGCGGGCGTTGCACCGGGGATTGACCGCGTTCTTCCAGCACGCCGTACAGATCGCGCGCCCAATGAATGTCGGTCTGGGCGACGGTGGACAGGCGTTCAATGGTCACCCCGGTCATGGTCAGATCATCCGAGGCGGCGGCATCGAAAACCCCGTCGACAAAGACGATTTTCAGCCGGTCGATGCCGTCAAAAGCCGGCACTTCGTCGCCAGCGTCGAACAAGGCGGCGGGGGTGGGCTGGGCAGAGGTCAGGCTGCCGGGATCGGTGTAGCGCCAGTATTCATCCCGTTTGACCGGCAGACCCATCGCCCGCAGACGCGTCAGCGCCTGCGTCCGCGCAAGGCTCAGCCAACCGCCCTGCGGCAGATCAAGACCGGCAATCCGGTCGGTCAGCGCCTGATCGCGCGCCTGATCCTTGGCCGAGGCCAGTGCCATCAGGAGGCCCCCGCCAAAAGATCGGCGTAGCCGTTGTGTTCAACCTCCAGCGCCAGTTCCGGCCCGCCAGATTTGATGATGCGGCCCGCCGACATGATATGGACGACATCGGGTTTGATATGGTCCAGCAGGCGCTGGTAATGCGTGATCACCAGAAACGACCGCCCGGCACCGCGCAGGGCATTCACGCCCTCGGCCACCAGTTTCATCGCGTCCACGTCCAGACCGGAATCCGTTTCGTCCAGGATGCACATCTTGGGTTCCAGCATCGCCATCTGCAGAATTTCGTTGCGCTTTTTCTCGCCGCCGGAAAAGCCGACATTGACCGGGCGCTTCAACATCTCGGCGTCGATCTTCAGGGCCTTGGCCTTTTCGCGCACGACTTTCAGAAACTCACCGGCGGACATTTCAGCCTCGCCACGAATCTTGCGCTGCGCATTCACGGCGGTGCGCAGAAAGGTCATGTTGCCGACGCCGGGAATTTCGACCGGGTATTGAAAGGCAAGGAACAGACCGGCGGCCGCGCGGTCCTCTGGCTCCATTCCCAGCAATTCCTGACCTTGCAGGCTGGCGCTGCCATCGGTCACGACATAGCCGTCGCGACCCGACAGGACATAGGACAAAGTGGACTTGCCCGACCCGTTCGGACCCATGATGGCATGGACCTCGCCCGCGCCGATGGTCAGATCGACGCCGTGCAGGATGGTCTTGTCCTCGTCTTGAAGTTTGACGTGCAGGTTCTTGATTTCAAGCATATTTTTTCCTTACTCGCCGAGATTACCCGACCGAGCCTTCAAGTGAGATGGCCACAAGGCTTTGCGCCTCCATGGCGAATTCCATGGGCAGGGCTTGCAGGACTTCCTTGCAGAACCCGTTGACGACCAGCGCCACCGCCTCTTCTTCGTCCATGCCGCGCGAGCGACAATAAAACAGCTGGTCCTCGTCCACCTTGGACGTGGTCGCCTCATGCTCCACCCGGCTAGAGGAGTTGCGAACCTCGATATAGGGGACGGTGTGCGCGCCGCATTTATCCCCGATCAGCAGGCTGTCACATTGGGTATAATTGCGTGAATTCTTGGCCTTGGGGTGCATACTTACCAAACCGCGATAGGTGTTCTGCGCGCGCCCTGCCGAAATTCCCTTCGACACGATCCGGGATTTGGTGTTCTTGCCCAGATGGATCATCTTGGTGCCGGTGTCGGCCTGCTGGGCATTGTTGGCGATGGCGATCGAGTAAAACTCACCCTGACTGTCGTCGCCGCGCAGGATGCAGGACGGATATTTCCAGGTGATCGCAGAGCCAGTTTCGACCTGCGTCCACATCACTTTGGACCGGTCGCCCCGGCAATCGGCGCGCTTGGTCACGAAGTTATAGATGCCGCCCTTGCCGTTTTCATCGCCGGGATACCAGTTCTGCACAGTGGAATACTTCACTTCTGCATCATCCAGGATCACCAGTTCCACCACAGCCGCATGAAGCTGATGGGTGTCGCGCTTTGGTGCAGTGCAGCCTTCCAAGTAGCTGACATAGCTGCCTTTATCGGCAATGATCAGGGTGCGTTCAAACTGTCCGGTGTTTTCGGCGTTGATGCGGAAATAGGTGGACAGTTCCATCGGGCAACGGGTGCCGGGCGGGATATAGACGAAGGAGCCATCGGTAAAGACGGCCGAATTCAGCGTGGCGAAAAAGTTGTCGGACTGCGGTACGACCGAGCCGATGTATTGCTTCACCAGTTCGGGATGTTCGCGGATCGCTTCCGAGATCGAACAGAAAATCACCCCGGCCTTGGCCAGTTCCGCCTTGAAGGTGGTGCCGACCGACACGGAATCGAACACGGCGTCAACGGCGACGCGACGTTCACCCTCAGGCGCTTCGACTCCGGCCAGAAGCGCTTGTTCCTTCAGGGGGATTCCCAATTTGGCGTAGGTCGCCAACAGCTTGGGATCCACTTCGTCCAGCGACTTCGGCTTGATCTCCATGCTTTTGGGTTTGGCGTAGTAAAACTGGTCCTGATAGTCGATGGCGGGGTAATGCAGCATCGCCCAATGCGGTTCGGTCATCTTCAGCCAGCGCCGATAAGCCACCAGCCGCCAGTCCAGCATCCATTCCGGTTCGTTATTCTTGGAGGAGATCAGGCGCACGATATCCTCGGACAAGCCCTTGGGGGCGTAGTCCATTTCGATATCGGTTTCCCAGCCGTATTTGTACTTGCCGGACATGGCTTGAACGGCCTCTACCGTTTCCCGGTCGACCCCGTCGCGCACTTCGGTTTCCATCACGGCCATGCCGCCACCTCGCTTATTCGGCCATCCGCGTCAGGATGCGCCTATAGTCCCTGCCCCAAGTTTCTGCGAAACGCAGAACCTCATCTTTCGTGGTTCCCGGACCGATCGAGATGCGAATGGCCTGGGCCGTCTGCGTCTCGGGGAACCCCATCGCTGTCAGAACCCGGCTGGCCCGAACCTTGCCTGATGAGCAAGCCGACCCGGCCGAGACGGCAAATCCCGCAAGGTCCATCGCCATGACTTGAGTTTCCCCCTTCCAGCCGGGGGCAATCAGGCACAGCGTGTTCGGCAAACGGGCCACCGATTTCCCGACTGAAATAGTCTTAAATCCCAAGGCCGACAATGCCTGATCTAGAATATTTCTAATTTCCGCCACCTCGTCCCAAATGCCGCGGGCAAGATCCTGCACGGCGGCCTCGGCGGCGGCGGCAAAGCCCGCGATGCCGATCAGATTTTCGGTACCGGCGCGGCGTCCCATTTCCTGACCGCCGCCCTTTAGCTGGGCGGAAATGTCCAGGCCGCGCCGGACAGCAAGGGCGCCTATGCCCTTTGGCCCACCGAGTTTATGCGCCGAAACCAGACCAATGTCGCAGCCCAACCAGTTGAAGGACAACGGCAATTTGCCAAAGCCTTGGGTCAGGTCGCTGACGGCCAGCCCCGCAGGCAGGGTCTGCACGATGCCGGTTTCTGAATTGGCCAGTTGCAAGGCGCTGTGCTGAGGATCGGGGACGATGACGCTGCCATCAGTGTTGACCGGCAAACTGGGGTTGCACCAGGCCACCAGCGCCTCATGTTCGATATTGGCGCAGGACAGGTTGCGCCCGGCGCAGGCCAAAGCGGCAGATTCGGTAGCGCCTGAGGTAAAGATGATGTCGGCACCTTCGGCCCCCAAGGCGGCGGCGATGCGATTGCGGGACTTTTCCATCAAGGCGCGCGCCGCCCGGCCTTCGGCATGGACCGACGACGGGTTGCCGGAAATGTCCATCGCGGCCAGCATTGCCGTCCGCGCCTCAACCCGCAGGGGGGTCGTGGCGTTCCAGTCAAGATAGCTGCGGCTCACTCGTCCACCACCCGCAACAAGGCTGGCACGGCCGGGCACGGCGTCAATTCGTTGCGGATCACGTCGGACAGGCGCGTGGTGTGCAAAAACACAAAAACATTGGCCGACAGGCTTTCCCACAGGCGGTTGGTCAGGCTTTGGGCGCGGGTGCCGGACAGGCCGCCATTGGCCCCTGCCCCGGTGTGCATGGCGTCAACGGTTTCTTCAACCGCTTCCAGAATCTCGCTGATGCGGATGGAATCGGCGGAGCGCGCCAGACGATAGCCGCCGCCCGGTCCGCGCACCGCCTCTACCAGACCGGCGCGGCGCAGCTTGACGAAAAGCTGCTCCAGATAGGGCAAAGAGATGTCCTGTCGCTTGGAAATGGCGGCCAGTGACATCAGGTCATTGCCATCGGCAACAGCCAGATCGGCCAGCGCCACCATGGCATAGCGCCCTTTGGTCGAGAGTTTCATACTTCATCCGCCTAAATACATTGACGTAGCCCCCCCTGCCCATTACCTGAAAACCGGATGGACCACGGGGGCGCTGCCCAAGCGCCCTTGGAACGGTTCTAAAAACTCTGAGCGATTTCGTCAAGAATTAGCTCCAAACAGGCGACCGATAACATGCCCGAAGTGATTTTTCCCGGCCCGGAAGGGCGTCTTGAAGGCCGCTACCACCCCCAGAAAGAGCGCGACGCCCCGATAGCCATCGTGTTGCATCCGCATCCGAACTACGGCGGCACGATGAACAACAAGGTGGTGTTCAATCTGCATTACGCCTTTTACAACCTTGGATTTTCGGTGCTGCGGTTCAATTTCCGTGGTGTCGGGCGGTCGCAAGGCGAATATGACATGGGTATTGGTGAGCTGTCGGATGCCGCCAGCGCGCTGGATTACCTGCAAGCGATGAACCAGAATGCCAAGCATTGCTGGGTGGCGGGGTTTTCATTCGGGGCCTGGATCGGGATGCAGTTGCTGATGCGCCGCCCCGAGATCACCGGTTTCATCTCGGTCGCGCCGCCGGCGAACATGTATGACTTCTCGTTCCTGGCGCCCTGCCCGGCTTCGGGTCTGGTGATCAACGGCACCGCCGACAAGGTGGCGCCGCCGAAAGACACCCGCACGCTGGTCGGCAAGTTGCACGAACAGAAGGGCATCACGATCACCCATACCGAGATCGAGGGTGCCGATCACTTCTTCAAGGATGAAGAGCTTTACATGAAACCGATGATCGACACGGTCAGCGGCTATGTAAAGCGGAGGCTGACGGAGGTGACGCGCTGATGTCTTTGGTCGATGATCTGGCCGCAAAACTGGCTTTTGACGTCTGCAACGCCTTGGATGAAATTGGCGATGACCGGTTTTACGACAAGGTGTCCAAGGTCATTCTGGAGGTGTCGCCCACCATGCAGGAAGGGTTCAACACCGCGATCAAGGTGATTCTGGCCGAAAAGAAGGGCCGGGAGTTTCTGGAAAAGACGCTTGAAGCCAAGAAAACCGGCGGGGCGGCCCCGAAAATCCCCTCGGCCAGTGGTCATTGAGCGGGTGGCGCGGTGACGGATCGACTGGCAGCCCAGTTCGCGTTTTTGAACGAAGCGGACAGGCTGAAATCGGTGCTGCGGGCGACGACGCTGGTCGATGGGTCGCGCCCCGAAAACTCGGGTGAACATTCGTGGCATCTGGCGCTGTATGCGATGGTGCTGGCGGATCAGTCGGCGCCGGGGGTGTCGATTGACCGAGTGATCCGGATGCTGCTGATCCATGATCTGGTTGAAATTGACGTGGGCGATGTGCCGATCCATTCGGCCAATGGTCAGGCGCATGGATCAGACCAAACGCTGGCCGACGAAGCGGCTGCGGCGGACCGGATTTTCGGCATGCTCCCCAGAGACTTGGGCGATGATCTGAAGGCGCTGTGGCAAGAGTTTGAAGCGGCGCAGACCCCGGATGCGGTCTTTGCCAAGGCCTTGGACCGGGTGCAACCGGTGATGGCCAACCTTATGTCGGGTGGCGGCACGTGGAAAACCTATGATGTGACGGCTGCGCAATTGCAGGACCGTGTCGGGGTGAAAATCGCGCGCGGTGCGCCGGCCCTGTGGGACTGGGTGCGCGGCAAGACCAAAGCCTATTTCGGAGCGTAGCGGATTTCGGTATACCATCGCATACCTTCTTTCCTTTTGACCGATTTCCCCGTAAACAAAGCGTAGCGAATCCATTATCGAAAAGGGCCGGACATGACCAAAATCAAGGTGGCGAACCCCGTTGTCGAACTTGACGGGGACGAAATGACCCGGATCATCTGGGATTTCATCAAGCAAAAGCTGATCCTGCCCTATCTGGACAT
>JANNBI010000205.1:0-1733 GCA_031385345.1 Paracoccaceae bacterium
CGAGGGTCTGCGCCTTGGCATCGACATAGCGGGTGCGGATGCGAAAATCGATGCGGCTTTCGTCACATTCGACGGCCAGACAGCAGGCCCCGGCCATGACGGCGGCAAGGGGCTGCGCCCCGCCCATGCCGCCCAGACCCCCAGTCAGGATCCATTTGCCGGTCAGTGATCCGCCGTAATGTTGGCGCCCGGCCTCGGCAAAGGTCTCATAGGTGCCTTGCACGATGCCTTGGGTGCCGATGTAGATCCATGACCCGGCGGTCATCTGGCCATACATCATCAGGCCCTTTTTATCCAATTCGGTGAAATGGTCCCATGTCGCCCAAAGCGGCACCAGATAGGAATTGGCGATCAGCACGCGCGGGGCGTCTGTATGTGTGCGCACCACGGCGACAGGGCGACCCGACTGCACGATAAGGGTTTCGTCATCTTCCAGGTCTTTAAGCGTGGCGACGATCCGGTCAAAATCACCCCAGGTGCGCGCCGCGCGCCCGATGCCACCGTAAACCACCAGTTCTGGCGGGTTTTCGGCCACGTCGGGATGCAGGTTGTTCATCAGCATCCGCATCGCCGCTTCGGTCAGCCAGGATTTCGCGGTGATCGTGGTGCCGGTGGCGGGATAGATGTCGCGGGCGTTTTTGCGGTCGAACATGGGGGGCTCCTACAGGATCGGAAGGGGAAGGCCGCAAGCGGCGGCCAGCGCGCCAGAGCCGACAAGGGCGGCGGCGGCGGCAAGATCGGGGGCAAGGTATCGGTCATCGCCCAATGTGGCCACGTCTTGGCGCAGGCGGGCGACGACGGCGCGCAGGGGCGCGCTGGTCAGCAGCGGCGCTCGGAAGTCGACCCCTTGCGCGGCGCAGATCGCTTCGACGCCAAGGATGACGTTCAGGTTGTCCACCATGCGCCCCAGACGCACCGCCCCATGCGCCGCCATCGACACATGATCTTCTTGATTGGCGGATGTGGGGGTGCTGTCGGTGACGCAAGGCATGGCGATGTGTTTGTTCTCAGACATCAAAGCGGCGGTTGTTACCTCCGCGATCATCAGGCCGGAATTCAGACCGGGGTGGGGTGTCAGGAAGGGCGGCAGGTTGAAGGACAAGACCGGATCCACCATCAGCGCCACCCGGCGCTGGGCAATCGCACCGATTTCGGCCAAGGCAAGCGCGATCATGTCAGCGGCAAAGCCAACCGGTTCGGCATGAAAATTCCCGCCCGACACGATCAGCCCGGCCGAGGTCAGGACAAGGGGATTGTCGGTGGCGGCGTTCGCCTCGATCTCAAGCGTGGTGGCAGCTTGGCGCAAAACATCCATCGCCGCCCCGGTCACCTGCGGCTGGCAGCGGATGCAATAGGGATCCTGCACGCGGGCATCGCCGGTGATGTGGCTGTCGCGAATCTGCGAGCCGTCCAGCAGGGCGCGCATGGTTGCCGCAGCCTCGATCTGCCCGGCGTGGCCGCGAAGCGAATGGATTTCGGGATGCAGGGGGGCGGTCGATCCCATGATCGCATCGGTGGACAGGGACGAGGTGACAAGCGCGGTCTGGGCGGCAGTCCAGCCGTCGAACAGGCCCGCAAGGGCGAAGGCGGTGGAAAACTGGGTGCCGTTGATGAAGGCCAACCCCTCTTTGGGGCCAAGCGGGATCGGTGTCAGGCCAGCGAGTGCCAAGGCTTCCGCGCCGGGCAGGATGCGGCCCTGAAACTGCGCCTCACCCGCGCCGATGATCACGGCG
>JANNBI010000207.1:0-6271 GCA_031385345.1 Paracoccaceae bacterium
CGGTGATAGCGCGTGGTGCCAGAGATGTTGCGCGTGCCGCCCGACCCCGCACCGCAGGCTTCCAAGGCCGCCTGCATCGCGTCCAGCACCACCGGGTTCTGCCCCATGCCCAGGTAATCATTGCCGCACCAGACGGTGATCGGGGCCGTCTCGCCCTCACCCTTCGTCCAGGTTGCGCGCGGAAAGTCACCACGATGCCGTTCAATCGGGGTGAAGGTGCGATAGCGCCCCTCCTCATGCAGCTGGTTCAATGCTGCGTCCAGACCGGCCTCATAGTTCATCGCCATCTCCTTGCGGGGGTGATCCCCGCCGGTGCTTTTCCGGGCTTACCCGCCCTGCACATCCGGGCCTTGATCTGTATCAATATCGCACAAAGCAAAAGGGGGCAATTTGCCGCCCCCCCTGCCCGCAATTTCGCCCGACCTTGGTCGGATCGCCCTTTGTCAGGACGCCGGACTGATTTCCATCACGATCACACAGTCCGCAGCACCACTGCGCGCCGCATTGCACATCTCCAGCGCCTTGGTGGCCGCCTGCGCCGCATCCGGCAATTCTGCCACCGCCGAGGCCGAGGCGGCAGGCTTGCCCGCCTTGATGAACCCGTCATCCGGCGACAGCGCAATCGCGGCAAACCCGGTCTTGGACGGCACAAACAGGCTTAGCGCCTGTTCGGTCGTGGCCACCAGCCGCAGGGTCGCAAGTTCAGTTTCGTCCAAGAACGGGTGGACATAGAAGGTGACCTTGGCGCCATTGATGCGCGACACTTCGGTCGGCACCTCGGCCAACGCCGGGCTGCTGACCGCCGCCGCCATTACCGCACCCAGACCCACCACCAAACCGACCATCCGCATCGCAAACTCCTTGCTGACTTTGGCGCTGTTTATCCCAACCCTGCCGCTCTGGACAGCCCCCGCCCCCTGACCTAGGCTTGAACTTGCCGTGAGCCGACGCGGCCTGTCCCTAGGAGCCCCCATGTCGCTGGACGCCGTTCTTGCCCGCGTAGACGCTGATCTTCCCGCCGCCCTTGACCGCCTGATGGACCTGTTGCGCATCCCGTCAATTTCCACCGATCCCGCCTTCAAGGCCGACTGCGACCGTGCCGCCGCATGGCTGGCGGCGGATCTGCAATCGTTGGGGTTTGACGCGGCCTCCCGCCCCACCCCCGGTCATCCGATGGTGGTCGGCCACAGCCGCACACCCGCGTCCAAAACCGGCAAACACCTGCTGTTTTACGGCCATTACGATGTGCAACCCGTTGATCCGCTGAGCCTGTGGGACCGCGACCCCTTTGATCCGGTCCTTCAGGACACGCCAAAAGGACAGGTGATCCGCGGCCGCGGCACGTCGGACGACAAGGGCCAGCTGATGACCTTTCTTGAGGCCTGCCGCGCCTGGAAAGCCGTTCACGGCACCCTGCCCGGCCATCTGACCATTTTTCTGGAGGGGGAAGAGGAATCCGGCTCGCCCTCCTTGATCCCTTTCATGCGCGACAACGCCGCCGAACTGCGCGCCGATATCGCGCTGATCTGCGACACGGGTCTGCACGAAGACAGCATCCCCGCCATCACCACCATGCTGCGCGGGCTGGTGGCCGAGGAATTTACCATCCACGCCGCCGACAAGGATCTGCATTCGGGCATGTATGGCGGGCTTGCGGCCAATCCCATCCGCATCCTGTCGCGCATCCTGTCCAACCTGCACGATGATCACGGTCGCATCACCATTCCGGGCTTTTACGATCAGGTGACCGAACTGCCCGAGGCGATCCGCGCCCAGTGGCAATCCCTGTCCTTTGATCATGCAAAGTTTCTGGGCGATATCGGCCTGTCGGTTCCCGCGGGCGAGCAGGACCGCACGCCGTTGGAAATGATCTGGTCGCGCCCGACAGCCGAGGTGAACGGGGTCTGGGGCGGCTACACCGGGGACGGGTTCAAGACCGTGCTGCCAGCGCAGGCCCATGCCAAGATCTCATTCCGGCTGGTGGGCGATCAAGACCCCGACCAGATTCGCGCCAATTTCCGGGCTTGGGTCAAGGGTCAGTTGCCCGCCGATTGCCGGGCAGAGTTTCATCTGGACGGCGGCGCGCCTGCAAGCGTGATGGCCATCTCGAACCCCGCCTTCGAATCCGCCCGCGCTGCCCTGACCGACGAATGGGGCAAACCGGCGGCCTATGTTGGTTCGGGCGGCTCGATCCCGATCGCGGGCTATTTCAAGACTGAACTGGGCATGGATGCGATGTTGATCGGCTTTGCCCGCGACGACGATCAAATCCATTCCCCGAACGAGAAATACGATCTGGAGTGTTTTCACAAAGGCATCCGGTCTTGGGTGCGGATCTTGGCGAAACTGGCATGATCCTGCGCGACGCTGCCGCCGCCGATCACACCCAATGGCTGGGGCTTTGGGCGCAGTATCTGGCCTATTACAAGCTTGACCTGCCGCCCGCCGTCACCGCCCGCACCTGGGCCCGTCTGATGGACCCCGCCTGCCCGATGCAGGCCCGTCTGGCGGTGGACGGCGACCATGTGCTGGGCTTTGCCATTCATCTCCACCACTGCTCCAGTTGGGTGATGGGTGATGATTGCTATCTGGAGGATCTTTTTGTCAGCCCCGACGCCCGCAAATCCGGGGTGGGCGGCGCGCTGATCGACGATCTGGTAGCGCTTTCCCGCGAAAAGGGCTGGCACCGGCTGTATTGGCACACCGATCAGGACAACGCGACCGCGCGACGGTTGTACGACCGCTTTACCCCCACCGACGGCCATATCCGCTATCGACTGACGGTCTGACGGCGCGATTTTCCCCTGAAAACTCCCGGCTGCGCGTCACGCCTTCGGCAAGCCCGCAGCGCGCAGCCAGTCCATCGCCGCCTCAAACCCGCATTCCTGCATCAGATCGCGGTTTTGCAAATAGCCAAGGTAATCCAGCCGCGACACCGCCTCCAGATCGTTCCAGCGCGGCGCAAAGGCCCCGCGCGGACGGCGGATCACCAATGTCTGCGGGCGTCCCCCCGGCCCGACGATGGTGCGGTAGTCGAAGCTGGGAAAGAAATCATGCAACGCGAACACGGTCTTGAACACATCGCCGTTCCATGCGCGCGAGGTCAGACCATGCGCCTCACGCAGTTCGATCGCGCGGTCCTGATCGGGGATAGCCGAGAAGATGTCATTCGGCCCCGTGTCGTCAATCAGCCAGACCGTCCCGGCATGGGCCACAGCCTGACTGGCGCAGAAATCGCGGAAGGTCTGGGTAAAGACATGCAGGCCGTCCAGAAAGATCAGATCATAGGGGCCACCGACCGGCGGAGCGGCGAAAAACGCATCCGAGGTGACGGGGAAATAGCGCCGACCGTCCCGCGCATGATCGGCCGTATCAAACAGAAAATCGGGGTCCACCCCGTCCATCCGGGGCAGATCCAGCGCGTGAAAGGTCAGGCCCAGATGCACGCCAATCTCCAGATAGCTTTGCGCCCCGATCAGCCCCGCCACGGCGCGCAACCGCATCACGCTGCCCGATACTTTCGGCGCGGCCCCGGCCTGACCGCCTTGGTCGGGACCATAAACCCGGACGGGCTGAACAAGGGATTTCAACGGCATGGGTCCGGTCCGATCAAAGGGAGGCATGGGTCAGCGCTGGCCAAGTCTTACCCAAGGCCGCCCCCGCAGGACAGTCTTAAAATGGTGCGGCGAAATGGGACGAAAGGGGTCATAAAGTGGCGCGGTGGACGGGGCTCGAACCCGCGACCCCCGGCGTGACAGGCCGGTACTCTAACCAACTGAGCTACCACCGCGCGCTTTATGGCCCTGCTGACGGAAAAGGGATTGCGTGGCGCGGTGGACGGGGCTCGAACCCGCGACCCCCGGCGTGACAGGCCGGTACTCTAACCAACTGAGCTACCACCGCGCGAAGCAATCCAAAGCGTCAACCTTGGCGTGGTGGGGTCTTACGCAAGGGGCCAAGCGGCGTCAAGCAAGAAGGCGCGGAATTTCAATGTTCCGGTGCCGGGATGAACTCGCCCGCGTCGCCCGGCGGCAGCTGAAACCGGCCATGCGCCCAGTCCCCGGCCCGCCATGCCTCTTTGGCCGCCTGAATGCGCTCTTTGGACGAGGCGACGAAATTCCACCACAGATGCCGTGGCCCGTCCATTGTGG
Organism: Paracoccaceae bacterium; assembly: GCA_031385345.1. Classification (GTDB taxonomy): domain Bacteria; phylum Pseudomonadota; class Alphaproteobacteria; order Rhodobacterales; family Rhodobacteraceae; genus CAIYZT01. The sequence continues at coordinate 4,152 of JANNBI010000207.1, forward strand.
CCCCGCCAAGCACCATGATCCGCGCTCCCTGATCCCCGGCCCGCACCGCAATCGCATCGCCGGGCCGGAAGATCAGCATCGCCCCCGCGCCATAGCTTTGGCCGCCCTGCGTGACACTGCCTTGCAGCACATAAACGCCCCGGTCCTCTTGATTATCCGGCAAAGGCAGCGACGCCCCCGGCGCCAGCGTGGCATCGGCGTAAAACGTCTCATGCGGCAGATCCAGATCCACCCGCGCGCCCCAGGCCTGACCAAGGATCAGGCGCACCGTCTTGCCCTCCCCCTCCAGCACCGGCAGCGACGCCGCGCCCAGATTGTGAAACTCTGCCGCCTGATCTTCGTGGCTTTTGGGCAGGGCCAGCCAGGTCTGCAGGCCGAACAGACTTTGCGGCGCCGTCCGCGCCGGGCCATCCATCCTCTCGGAATGGGTGATGCCCAGACCCGCCGTCATCAGATTGACCTCGCCCGGCGCGATCCAGGCATCGGTGCCCAGACTGTCGCGGTGATGAATGCGGCCCTTGATCATATAGGTGACGGTGGACAAGCCAATATGCGGATGCGGGCGCACATCGACGCCCTGCCCGGTGATGAACTCTGCCGGACCCATCTGATCGAAAAAGATGAACGGACCCAACATCTGCCGCTGAACGGACGGCAAGGCACGACGCACCTCAAACCCGCCCAGATCGCGCGCCCGGGCCACCACGACATGTTCGATGGCATCCACCGCGTCGCCAATGGGGATCGTCGGATCAAGAAGAGGGGACCAGCTCATGTCGTACTCCACGCGCAATTACAGTTATGAAATTGGATTATTTTTCGCAACGGGCAATCTTTATTCCCGCACAGGGTCTGCGCATCGTTGCAATGGGGGGAGTGGTGGGTCGTGACGGGCTCGAACCGCCGACATTCTCGGTGTAAACGAGACGCTCTACCAACTGAGCTAACAACCCAACAGCGCCCGATCTAACCGCGCCCGGCGAAGGTTGCAAGGGTGATACGGCGCCACCCCTCGCCCCCTGCCCGGCCGCGCTGCGCGGTGAATAGGCACAAGGGCGCCGAAAAACCGCGCCGCAATCGGTTTTGGCTGGTAAGTTGCCTTATTTTCGCGGTAATTCTGAACGATTGGTAGGCTAGTTTTCCGGAAGCTTGCCGTCCGTTTCCCCTTCCGCGTTTGAGTGATCGTTTTAATGATTTGGAGAACCCCATGCAACTTCGTACAAAATTGGCTTCGCTTAGCCTTGCAGCACTTGTAACCCTTGCGACCCCGGTCCTTGCCGACAATGGCAAATCGAACGGTGGCAAATCCAATAATGGCAATTCGACACAGCACAGCAATTCCTCGGGCGGTCAGCCGTCAAAGGGCAATTCCTCGGCCGCCCATTCGGACAAGTCCAATCACGGCGATTTGGCTTCGGAATTGAAGGGGCTGAATGCAGTCAAGGCCAATCCAAACGCATTGGACAAGGCGTCACCCAACAGTCAGGTGGGGCGCATCGCCCAGTATCAGGACGCCGCCCTTGCCACGATTGCGGTGCAAGACGACTTGGATCAGGCCGCCGCCGAACTGGCTGCGCTGCCGGTTCCGGACCGTGACCTCGCCAGCATCGCCGCGGCGATTGCCGCCCTTGATCCGGCCTCGGCCAACTATGCGCATGATCTGGCTGTCCTGACCGCCGAACAGGCCGCAGCCCTGGCCTATGCCGATGCCAAGGCGGCTGTGGCGCAATCCACCAAGGATCTGGCGCAGGCCCGCCACGCCGAAGAGGCTGCCCTGCTGCGCGCCTCGGATGGCCGGGTCTTGTCGGCCGAGGCGATTGCCTATGTCCGCGATATCCTGGGTCTTTGACACTGCGATCCAAGCCTCGCGTCAGGTCTGATCGCCCGACCCGAAAAACCAAACGACCTGCACAAAATCAAAACGCCCCGGAAAAATCCGAGGCGTTTTGTTATGGATGGTGAGCGATAACGGATTTGAACCGCTGACATCTTCGATGTGAACGAAGCGCGCTCTATCCAAGCCATTGATTTATAAGAAACTGAACCGTTCTTAAGCTGGGGTTTTCCCGGTTTTATCCCGCTTTGCAGGCTCAATCAGGTTCAGTGAACCTAAACACGCG
>JANNBI010000267.1:0-4550 GCA_031385345.1 Paracoccaceae bacterium
TGCTGAAGTCGATCTTGCAGAACCCGTCAACGGTGCAACACATGCGCCCACCGAGGCGAACCGGGCCTATCTGGTGGCGTCCTTCCTTGAGGAGGTGGAGCGGCGCTATGGCGGGCAAAGGCTGGGCAAGGTCGAACTGGAGGGCCTGTTGATCGAGGATCTGGACGGCGCCTTATGGACGCATCAAGGTTTGGATCGTTGCCGGGCCGATGTCTTGCCACCGTTCAACCGGGTGGTTGTGGCGGTGGATCCGCAGGTGTCGGGCAAGGGCAACGGCGATGAATGCGGGATTGTCGTGGTGGGGGCGGTCACCGAAGGCCCGCCGCAGAACTGGCGCGCCTATGTGATTGAGGATGCCACCGTCAAGGGGATGAGCCCGGACGGCTGGGCGCGCGCCGCGCTATCCGCGATGGAGCGGCACCGCGGCGACCGTCTGGTGGCCGAGGTCAATCAGGGCGGCGCCTTGGTGACCAGCGTGATCCGGGGCATCGACGCCTTCGCGCCGATCCGCACCGTTCATGCCACCCAGTCCAAGCAGGCCCGCGCCGAACCGGTGTCGGCGCTGTATGAACAGGGGCGGATATTCCATGTGCGCGGGCTGGCGGCGCTGGAGGATCAAATGTGCCAGATGACGCCGCAAGGCTATCAGGGCAAGGGATCGCCGGACCGGGTGGATGCGCTGGTCTGGGCGCTGTTCGATCTGATCGTGGAGCCGGGGTCGCGCTATGTTGCGCCATCGGTGCGCACGCTGGGCTAAACCTTTCGTAAAGGACTTGGTCTAGACCTGATCCAACGAGGCTATCGGGGGGCAAAGCGGCCCCCCATCCGGCCCCAGATGACACCAGAACCGGCAGCCTTTTTGGCGGCCAGACGGACCGGATCGCGGCGGGCTTTGGCCTTTTGCGGTACGGCGAAACATTGCCCGACGGCAAGGGAGAGTTGAGGATGAAGTTCGATTTTCTGAAGCGTGCGGCAGCGGATGTGACGCCACAAACCAAAGCCTCGGCCACGGGGCGGGTGATCGCCTGGGGCAATTCGGGCCGCGTCGCCTGGAGCCCGCGCGATGCGGTGTCCCTGGCGAAAACCGGGTTTCAAAGCAATCCGATCGGGTTTCGCGCGGTGCGGCTGATTGCCGAGGCGGCGGCGGCGATCCCGGTGATCCTGCAAGACGACGAGCGGCGCTATGACACGCATCCGGTGCTGGAGCTGATCAAGCGGCCCAATGGCGCGCAGGGTCGGGCCGAGTTGATGGAGGCGGTTTATGGCCACATGCTTCTCAGCGGCAATGCGTATCTGGAGGCGGTGCCGGGGCTGGAAAAACTGCCCGGCGAATTGCATGTGCTGCGGTCTGACCGGATGAATCTGGTGCCGGGGGCGGATGGCTGGCCCATCGCCTATGAGTACACGGTCAGCGGGCGGACGCACCGGTTTTCGATGGCAAATGGCGCGACGCCGATCTGCCATCTCAAAAGCTTTCACCCGCAGGATGATCACTACGGGTTCAGCCCTTTGCAGGCGGCGGCGGTGGCGCTGGATGTGCATACCAGTGCCAGTTCCTGGTCGAAATCGCTGCTGGACAATGCGGCGCGCCCGTCGGGGGCGATCATCTATAAGGGGGCGGATGGACAGTCGCAGCTGACCTCGGATCAGTACGACCGTTTGCTGGGCGAAATGGAGGCGCATCATCAGGGCGCGCGCAATGCCGGGCGTCCGATGTTGCTGGAAGGCGGGCTGGACTGGAAACCGATGGGGTTCAGCCCGTCCGACATGGAGTTTCAAAAGACCAAAGAGGCGGCGGCGCGCGAGATCGCCATCGCTTTTGGCGTGCCGCCGATGCTGATGGGCATCCCCGGCGACGCCACCTATGCCAATTACCAGGAGGCGAACCGGGCGTTCTTTCGCCTGACGGTGCTGCCCTTGGTCACGCGGGTCATGGCGGGGATTTCCTACTGGTTGTCGGGGTTCAGCGGCGAGCCGGTGGAACTGCGCCCCGATCTGGACCAGATCCCGGCGCTGGCGGCGGAACGCGATCAGCAATGGCTGCGGGTTGGCGGGGCGGATTTCCTGACCCCGGCGGAAAAGCGGATGATCCTGGGCCTGCCGAAAATCGCGGAGGGTGAATGACCGTTCGCAAGCCGGGAGAGGGGTCGCGCTTTCTTTACGATAGTTTCGACGCCGCCCATGCCCGGATCGAGACGAACGAGCGCGTGGCCGAAGAACGTTGGGCGGCGCTGGATTATCGGCTGAGCCAGATCGATGCCGTGCTGGAGCGGATGGAAAAGCGGATCTGGCTGGGAGTTTACGGGGTTGCCGCGTTCTTGCTGACGCAGGGGGCCGAGGCGCTGATCAATGCGGCGGGAAAGTGAGGGCGGTGATGGACGGGAATTTCTGGGCGGGGCTGGAGCATAAATACAGCCAGGCGGCGCGGTCGGACGAGGCGGGATTTACCGTGTCGGATGGCACGGTGATTGCGGGCTATGCGTCCCTTTTCGGGCGGCGGGATCAGGGCGGCGATGTGGTGCAGTCCGGCGCCTATGCCAGCAGTCTGAAACGGCTGGAGGCGGGGGGCCGCCGGGTCAAGATGCTGTGGCAGCATGATCCGGCCCAGCCCATCGGCATCTGGGACGAGGTGCGCGAGGACGCCAAGGGCCTCTGGGTCAAGGGCCGTCTTTTGCCCGAGGTCGAGAAGGGCCGTGAGGCGGCGGCGCTGCTGGCGGCGGGGGCGATTGACGGATTGTCGATTGGCTACCGCACGGTGAAGGCCGAACGCGACGGCAAGGGGCAACGCATGTTGCAGGAATTGGAGCTGTGGGAGGTGTCGCTTGTGACCTTCCCCATGCTGCCCGAGGCGCGGGTGGGGGCGAAATCGGACCCCCTGACCCGCGATCTGACCGACTTGGCGGATCTGTTCCATCAGGCCCGCGAGGAACTGGCCCGGCGCTAGCCGGGGCCCGAAACCCCCAACGACCGATCACGGAGTGAATTGATGACCGAGAAACAGGCTCGGGCCGGTGGCGCATTGCCGCTGGCCTTGGATCCGGGAGCGGAAGTGAAATCCGCCATGTCCGGATTTCTGCAAGAATTCAGTGCCTTTCGGGGCGAAGTGAAACAGACCCTTCAACAACAGGATGACCGGATGACCATGTTGGACCGCAAGACCATGACCTATGCCCGCCCCGCGCTGTCGGCCCATGCCGAGGTCGAGGTGCCCCATAAAAAGGCCTTCAACGCCTATCTGCGTTCGGGCGATGATGATGCGCTGCGCGGGCTGGTGCTGGAAGGCAAGGCCATGTCCACCGCCGTGGCCGCCGATGGTGGCTATCTGGTGGACCCGCAGACCGCCGACACGATCCGGTCGATGCTGCTGGCCACGTCCTCGCTGCGGGCGGTGGCCGGGATCGTCAATGTCGATGCCGTGTCGTTTGACGTGCTGGTTGACCGGTCCGAAGTTGGATCGGGCTGGGCGACGGAAGTGGCGGCCACGACCGAAACCGCGACCCCGACGATTGAGCGTATCTCGATCAAGCTGCATGAATTGTCCGCGATGCCCAAGGCCAGCCAGCGTTTGCTGGACGACAGCGCCTTTGACGTTGAGGGCTGGTTGGCGGGCAAGATCGCGACCCGGTTCATCCGGGCCGAGGCGGCGGCCTTTATCAACGGCACCGGGGTTGATCAACCCAAGGGCATTTTGCTGCCGACCAAAGTGGCCAATGCGTCCTGGGTCTGGGGGCAGCTGGGTTATGTTCCCACCACGGCGGCGGCGGATTTTGCCGCGACCAATGCCAGCGATTGCATCGTGAACCTTGTCTATGCGCTGACCGCCGATTACCGCGCCAATGGCACCTTTGTGATGAACTCCAAAACCGCGGGCGCCGTGCGCAAGATGAAGGATGCCGATGGCCGCTTCATGTGGGGCGATAGCCTGCAAGCCGGGGAACCGGCGCGGCTGATGGGCTACCGCGTGCTGATTGCCGAGGACATGCCGGATGTGGCCGCCAATACCTTTCCGATTGCCTTTGGCGATTTCACTGCCGGTTACACGATTGCCGAGCGTCCCGACCTGCGCATCCTGCGCGATCCGTTCTCGGCCAAGCCGAACGTGCTGTTCTATGCCTCCAAGCGCGTGGGCGGCGACATCACCGACTATGCAGCGATCAAGCTGCTGAAGGTCGCGGTGTCCTGACAGCGGCAAGAACACCGGCCCCCCCCCAAAGCAGGGGGGCCGGAACGACGGCGCGCGCCCGTTTCCGAACGGGAAAGACCTTGCGGGATGGCCTCCCCCGTAACCGCAGGTCTGACAGGGCGCGCGCCGAAGATCTGGCCGGGGGGTATTGGAGGATGCAGGATGATCTTGACCGAGGTGACGACAATTCCCGCTTTGGCGCTGCCGGTGCAGGCGCTGAAGGACCAACTGCGGTTGGGGTCGGGATTTGCCGATGCGGGGATGCAGGATGGTCTGATTGACGCCTATCTGCGCGCGGCGATCGCTGCGGTAGAGGGGCGGATCGGCAAGGTGCTGATCGCGCGGCGGTTCAACTGGCGGATCGAGG
>JANNBI010000280.1:0-5538 GCA_031385345.1 Paracoccaceae bacterium
CGCCGTCTTTCCTTCCGCGCGCAGAGTGTCGGCCCGTGCCTCGGCTGCGCCCGTGTCCAGCCCCATCTCCTTCATCATCGCCGCATTGCCGAGCGCCACAGCACGCCCGCCGACCTTGCCGCGCACACCCTTGCCGGTGACGGCCTCGAAATCCGCTGCCTCCTGACGCGGGGCACTCTGGGCCTCGGCTCCTTCTACGATCGCTTCGGCCAAGGGATGCTCCGACCCGCGTTCCAAGGCCGCGGCAAGCGAAAGCAGATCGGTCACGGGCAAATCCGCCAGCACGACAGTATCCGTCAGCTTCGGCTTGCCCATGGTCAACGTGCCGGTTTTGTCCACGATCAGCGTATCGACGCCCGCCATCCGCTCCAGCGCCTCGGCGTCTTTGATCAACACGCCCGCCTGTGCGCCGCGCCCTGCTGCCGTGGTGATCGAAATTGGTGTCGCAAGGCCAAGCGCGCAGGGGCAGGCGATGATCAGCACCGACACGGCAGAGGCGATGGCAAAGACCAGTGCCGGTTCGGGACCAAAGATCATCCAGACGACAAAGGCGAACACAGCGATGCCAACCACTGCCGGCACAAAGATCGCGGACACCTGATCCGCGAGGCCTTGGATCGGCGCGCGGGACCGGCGCGCGTTCGACACCATGGCCACGATCTGCGCCAATACGGTATCTGCGCCAACCTTGCCCGCCTGGATGACGAGTGAGCCGTTTTTGTTGATCGTGGCCCCGGTCACCGCATCGCCCGGGCCTTTTTCCACCGGCATCGACTCGCCGGTTAGCATGCTTTCATCCAAGGATGACCGCCCCTCGATCACCAGTCCATCCACCGGCACGGCATCGCCGGGGCGCACGCGCAACCGATCGCCCTGCATGATGTTTTCCAATGGTGCGTCGTATTCTGTTCCATCTGACAGGATGCGGCGCGCCGTTTTGGGGGCAAGGTCCAGCAACGCGCGGATCGCGTCGCCGGTCCGCTCGCGCGCCCGCAGTTCCAGCACCTGACCCACAAAGACCAGTGCCACGATCACCACGGCAGCCTCGTAATACGTTCCGACGCCGTGGCCCATCCGGTAAGCATCCGGGAACACGCCGGGCAAAAAGGTCGCGACAAGCGAATAAAGATAGGCCGCCGCCACACCAAGGCTGATCAGCGTCCACATGTTGGGCGACCGATTGACCAGCGAGTCCCAGCCTCGTTTGAAAAACGGCAAGGCCGCCCACAGAATGATCGGTGTTGCCAAGGCAAATTCCAGATAGCTGGCGGTCGGATGGCCGATCCAGTCGCGCACCGGCAGGGCAACAAGTTCACCCATAGTCAGAAAGATCAACGGCACCGCCGCCGCTGCCGATATCCACATCCGTCGGGTGAAATCGCTGAGTTCCGCACTTGGCGCGTCCGAAGGGACCATCGGCTCCAAGGCCATGCCGCAAATCGGGCAGGCGCCCGGCGCATCGCGGACGATTTCCGGATGCATCGGGCAGGTGTATTGCACCGCCGCCACCGCCACCTTGCCGCGTTTGGACATGTTGCCAGAGGCATAAAACCAGGGATCGGCCTTGAATTTTGTCTGGCACTTGTCAGAGCAGAAATGGAATTCGGCACCACCGAAACTCTCGGTCCTCGTCTGCGGCTTCAGGGATACCGTCATGCCACAGACCGGATCAATGGCGGTCCCCGCGCTGCCGGAAGGTTGCCCAGACTGGCCGTTGGGCATGTCCGGATCCGCGTGCGCGTGGCCCGCGTGCATATCGTTGTTTGACATGGTGTTTTCCTTTCGCGGTCAGTGCCGCGTGAGGGCCGGTGAACAGACCTTCGGTTTCAGGATGCCGCTTCCCACGGTTGGAAGGTCAAGCAATGATTTTTACGGCCCCCAAAAGCCGCCGACCAAGGATTGCCAGATCGACTTGGACGCAAGGGGTGGCCCACATGCAATGCTGCGAAGAAATTGGCGATCAAGACTTCGACCCGATGCGACCCAATATGTTTCGACTGGCGGGGTTGGTCGTGGGTGACGACACGGATCCCGTCGTCAAGCACTTGGATATCACAGCTCATGTCGTCTGAAGGGGTGATCGGGATCGCCATTGGGGATAAGGGTTCCGGGGCCAGTAACCGTCTTTCTGCCATTCGGTTACCGCTCGTCGCGGGTGAGCCGCAAACCCGACCGAAACCGGCCCGTCGGCACGCAGCACTTGCACCGTCTTACCCGGCGCAACCGAAGGGGCGATCAGCGCACAACCGATGTTTGCCTGCATCCGGGGTGGCCAGACGCAATTGGTCATCCTCCCGATCCTCTTGCCGCCAGTAACCAAGTGGGCGAGCGTCGCCCCTTTCAGAACCAAGCCCGGCTGATCGCGCCTGATTCCCGCGGCCTTGATCTGCCGCAGGGCCTGAATGTCCACCACGTCAGCGGCCACATTCAGATTGACATACTTGCCTAGGCGTCTCCCGAACACGGACAGCAAACCGGCCGCCACCGGATCGACGAAGCTGGCCACTATCCCTTCGCCAATGCCATCTGGCTGACCGCCTTAACCTGTCGGTCCCGCGAGGTCATGCCGGTGGCGGCGCAGGCCAGTATCACGATCCAGTTCGGCGTCGTCAGCGTGGTCCAATTTCCGCCTGATCTGGATCGGCGCGGGATCATCGGGGCCGGTTGTCCCGAACACCGGCCGTTCGAACTCAACCAAACCGTTCGCCCTCCGCAGGGACAGGTTGGGCATCTTCATCGCCAGATCCCGCCGGATCGAGCAACACAGCGTGACTTTATCCGCACAAATTCCTTGGTTGCCGCCTTCATCAGGTTACGATCCAAGCCGATGTCGCAAAGGTCGTTGAGGATATCCCAAACCCGCCCCGGGGCCGCGCAGCATGTGGTTTAGCTTCGTCGCTTTGCCTGCACCAAAAAAATCCGGTGATCAGCGTCGCAAAGAAGCGCGTTTCAGCCTCGGTCATCAGCCCGTCCCTCCAGCGGTGAAGCGTGCCGTTGCTCGGTTAGAAACGGATGCCCCGTGCCCCAGATGCGGGCCACATCCCGTATCAGTCGTCGCCGCTCGATGTCGGACAGGGCCGCCTGCGCTGCGCTCCTGTCACCTTGTGAGGACTTCAGCGCCTGACGCCAGACCCTGCGAACGGATTGCGCACTCCACGGCAGAACCGCCGCCGCAAGCCATTGCCGCAGGTCGGCAGGCAACGCGTCATAGGCCCGCATCGGATCGCCCTGCGACCGGCGTTTCAGCGTGGTTGCGCAGTTGCGGGTTGCCATCGCCGCGTCCCGGCTCAAGCCGCCGGCTTTCGCCGCCATTCGGGGAACGGGTCGGTCAGGCCCGCCCAGAGGGACGGCGTAAAGTCCTGCGCGGGCATCAGGGCTGAATCAAGGGCGGACCTGATCGCCGCCTCGTCCATGCCCGCCCCGATGAACACCAGTTCCTGTCGCCGGTCGCCCCAAGGTTCGGCCCACTTGCCCGCCACTTCGGCAAGTGCTTCAGGATGCGTGGGCCATCGGTCCTTTGGCACGCTTGCCCACCAGCCACCCAAGGGCGTGACCGATGACACCGCCCCTGCCAGCGAAAACTCCGCCACCCAGTTGGGGCGCGAAGCGAGCCAGAAATGCCCCTTGGCCCGGATCACGCCGGGCAGATCGCCATTCAGAACGGCATGGATCTTTGCAGGGTGAAACGGCGCGCGGGCGCGATAGACGAAGCTGCTGATCCCGTATTCCTCGGTTTCGGGCGTGTGATGGGCGAAACCGTACAATTCTTTGGCCCAAAGCGGATGTTCATGCGCACGGTCGAAATCAAAAAGACCGATGTCGAAGATCGCATCACCAGCCACGCGCGAGCGGTCGGTCACGATCAGACGCGCATCCGGGTTCAGCGCCTTGATGATCTTGCGCGCGGCATCGGTGCGGTCGGGACCGGCGTCCGTGGTCTTGTTCAGCACCACGACATCGGCAAACTCAATCTGCTCGGTCAGCAAGTTCACCAGCGTGCGGGTATCGCCTTCGCCCAAGCTTTCCCCACGGTCGGTCAGGAAATCATGGCTGGCGAAATCGCGCAGCAAGTTGATGGCGTCGACCACCGTCACCATGGTATCCAGCCGCGCCACATCCGACAGGCTGCTCCCGTCCTCGTCCCGGAAGTCAAAGGTTGCGGCCACCGGCAAGGGTTCGGCAATTCCGGTGGATTCGATCAGCAGATAATCAAACCGCCCCTCATCCGACAGATTGCGGACCTGTTCCAGCAGGTCGCCCCGCAGGGTGCAGCAAATGCAGCCATTGGTCATCTCAACCAGCTTTTCTTCAGACCGCGACAGGTCCGCCCCCTCGCGGATCAAGTCGGCGTCGATGTTCACCTCGGACATGTCGTTGACGATGACCGCCACCCGGCGGCCCTCGCGGTTGTTCAGGATATGGTTCAGCAGCGTGGTCTTTCCAGCACCCAGAAAGCCGGAAAGGACGGTGACGGGAAGGCGGCCGTCGGACATGCGAATCTCCGTAATGTTATACTATAACATATAGGTCGCATGGTTTGGGTGGACATGCAATGTGCGTGCGCCCGGCGCCGATGGACGGATCGTGCGTAGCAGCCATTCTAAAAAAGTCAGTAAATTCAATTCTATAGGTTCAGGAAGGTTCGGCAGCAGTCCCGTCCCTTCTGCCAGATGTCCCCGTCTGCACGCTTTTACTACAATGGACGGAGCGTGTGCCGTTCGATCGCCCGTCATGGCGAAACAGGAAAAATCCGGCCGGGTAAGATGGCGCCGTGCGATCACGCCCCCTATCCCCAAGCCCACCCCTTGGCCCCACCCTACCGCCCGGTCAGCGGAGCTTTGCCGGGGCCGGCCCGGCGCCAGACCTCAAAGCGGATGCGCGCGGTGCGGTAGGCGTCGTAGACCGACATCGCCCAGACGAAAATCCCGCCTGACAGCTTGCCCACGATAGACACGTCCGGGGCCGCGGTTTTCAAGGTGAAAGCGCCCAGCAACAAGATGAAGAACAAGAACATCAGGCCACGCATCGGCGCGCGGTTCAGAACCTGTCCGGTTCCGGGCAGAACGATTGCCGCTGCCAGAACCAGCATCGGATGGATCGGGGGCTTTGCGGTCTGGGTCATGCGCTTTGGCTTTCTTTCGGGTGAGTGGCGGCGGGGTGGCTGTCGGCGCTCAGGTCTGACCAAAGGTCAACCAGCGCGGTCATCAAGGGGCGCAGAACCTCGGGCGACAGGGCCGTGCGGCCCATTTCGGCGTCGCGGAACAGCAGATAACGGCCCCGGTCAGCCTCCTCGATCAGCCAGACAATCCGCACCCCGGTCGGGGCTATGACCAGCTCTTTCAGCCGGTCATGGGGCAACCCCGCCAAAAGTCGCCGCAGCACAGGCTCTGGCGGTACGGCATCGGGGGTGTCGCAGCGAAGGGCGCATTCGGCCGGAAATCCGGCGGGCAGGGCGATGTGGACCGGCAGGTTTGGGAACCGCGAAAACGTCTCCATCCCGGTGGGGCGCATCATCAGATCGAAGGTGCCGCGCACCAA